>NZ_RJNK01000008.1:0-53979 GCF_003942585.1 Streptococcus oralis
GTTTTTGGTTTCTCAGCTGGTTTTTGAGCTGGCGTTTTCGGTTTCTCAGCGGGTTTTGGTGCTGGCTTCGGCGCGGGTTTTGGTGCCGGCTTCGGTGCGGGTTTTGGTGCGGGTTTTGGTGCCGGCTTCGGCGCGGGTTTTGGTGCTGGTGTTTTTGGTTTCTCAGCGGGTTTTGGTGCTGGCTTTGGCGCGGGTTTCGGTGCGGGTTTTGGTTCTGGTTTCGGTGCTGGTTTTGGCTCTGGTTTCGGCGCTGGTGTTTTCGGTTTCTCAGCTTGATTTGGCGCCGAAGTTGTATTCTCTTTTACAATCTTACCGTTTTTAGATACATCCTTTTCTTGAGCAGAAACATGCTGAGCCGAAAAAGGAAAGACTTCAGTTGTATCTGCAAATGAAATAAGTCCCAGTGTTGCAGTTGCTAAACTGGTTACTAAAATTTTTTTTGATTTTTTCATAAAAATCTCCATTGTTTTAATGATTTATACCTATAGTATACCATATACTTTATTTTGCTTTCAAATCAAATATTAAATATTCAGAAATAAATCTAAAACTTAATTGAAAAATCCATAGTTATATCACTTCCAACTCATACAAACCTCTGACTGCATTACAGCCATAGATAGCCTCCGTCTGAGCTAGGTCTTTTAAAGTCAAGACTTTTTCCTCTACCTGTCCTGTTTCCAGCAAATGCTGACGATAAATTCCTGGCAAGATTCCCAGTCGAATGGGCGGTGTGTAGAGCTTCCCATCAATTTTCAGAACTAAATTCCCGATAGACGTTTCCAATAGCTCTCCTACTGCATTATGGTAAATGATTTCCTGTTTACCTAGACTTAAGTGTGGTCTGTGAGTTGTTTTGAAGTAGGTAAATGCTTGTTGCAAATTGGCTTTCTGTAGGCAAAGTTTGGCTTTGCAGAAGGTCGGACTAAGGGGTGTTAAGATTTGGCGACTGAGTTCTATCTCTCCAGATTTGCTGAGACTAATTCGCAAACGGTAGTCTTGGTGGGAATCACAAGCTTGACACTCTTCCTCTATCTTTTGTCTCAGTTCTTCTGGATCAAAAGGATAGGCAAAATAACGACTCGCCTTTGTCAGTCTTTCCAGATGTTGATCTTCAAACAACAAACTCTTCTGGCTGATTTTCCCAGTAGTAATCAGTTTGAAATGAGCTTGTTTACGATAGAGAACAGCCGCCTTTTGATGAACCTCTCGGTATTCAGACTCCCAGGTACTATCCCAAGTAATCCCGCCTCCAACTCCATAAATGGCTTGACTCTTGTGAAGTTGAATGGTCCGAATGGCGACATTAAAAATCCGTCGCCCATTTGGAAGTAAGAGACCAATCGTTCCACAGTAAACTCCTCTAGGTTGAGGCTCCAAATCCTTGATAATCTCCATGGTCGCAATTTTGGGTGCTCCCGTTATGGATCCACAAGGAAAGAGAGAGCGAAAAATGGCAACCAAGTCCACATCCAATCGTAACTGACTCTTGATGGTCGACGTCATCTGCCAAACGGTTGAATACTGCTCCACTTGGCACAGACGCTCCACATATTCACTGCCCACTTCAGAAATACGGTTCATATCGTTGCGCAAGAGGTCCACAATCATCATGTTTTCAGAGCGATTTTTAGGATCCTGCTCCAACCAAGCTGCCTCTTTCAAATCTTCATCGTCAGTCAGACCACGTTTAGTTGTTCCCTTCATTGGACGTGTTGTCAACTCACGGTCATTTTGCTCAAAAAAGAGCTCTGGACTCATGGAAATCACTGCCATCTCGTCATGTTCAATATAAGCATTGTAGCCCGCCTCCTGCTCTACCACCATACGATTGTAAATGGCAAAAGGATTGGCACTTAGGTCTTGCTTGAGTTGGACAGTGTAATTGACCTGATAGGTGTCACCTTGACGCAAATGATGGTGAATCTGGGCAATAGCCTTTTCATAGTTCTCTGCAGATGTTTCTTCCTTCCACTTTGAAGGCAGATCTACTTCCTCATAAGTCAGAGGAATAGGGCATGTTTCCACCCTATCGTGAACGGTAAAGTAAAGCAAATACTCGCCCAGTAGAGGAAGCTTGTGAACTGCTAATTTCTCCTCAAATGCAGGTGCAGCCTCGTAACTGACATAGCCCACCACATAATAACCTTGCTCTTGGTAGCTTTCCACTTGTGCCAGCAAGTCTGCCACTTCTGATAAATATCTCGTTTTTAACTCTTTAATCGGCTGGGTAAAAGTGTATCTCTCCCCCAAAGCCCTAAAATCAATCACTGTTTTTCTATGCATATCTTAAGTATAGCACAAAAAAGCCGACCTAGAACAGCTAAATCCAGCTTTGTTTACTGATTTCTGTAACGAAAAATTCTCTACGTTACTTTTTTCTACATTGGAGTGCTTTTAACAAGAATTAAACAAAAACAGAGAGAGTCTTGGTTTCTATACCCTTACTCTCTCTGTTTTTTACTGTTCAGAAATTAAAAATTGATTTGAAATTTTAATGATGCCTACCGTTTCTTTGATATCTAAATCATCCGTGTACAGAAAATGATGTTTCTCACTATTTTTAGCTAAGAATTCATTTCTTGCTTGAATTGATAAATCGCCTGTTCTCTCAATTTCTTTCCGAGAAGAATCCCTATCTTTCAAGGTTTCTTCTTCTGCCATTAGGACACAATACTTTAGCTTAATTTGTTTTTCCTTTAAGAAAGCTACAATTTTCTTCAGTTGATCTTCAAATATGACATACTCTATCACGACGGTAATGCCTCGGTCGATGAAATTATTGGTCAGACTGATGATATTATCCCAGAACAAATCCATGTAAAATCCATCATCTTCCCAAGGAGCTACGAGACCTCCTTTAATCATTAAATAAATCATATCCCCCTCTATAACTACACTTTTGTCAAAAGAATAGGCCAATTCTTTGCTGACAGTGCTCTTTCCAACACCTGGGGGACCCGAAATGATATAAACACAATTTTCCACTTTAACCTCTATATACTTGAAATGTCTCTCTAACTTATGACCATTCTTCGCCCACTTATGATTTTCTTATGAAGTCTTCTGGATACTGTGCACGCGCACCACCGATGAGTTTTGGACGACTAGCTAGAGCGGTTACATGTGCATGACCAATCTCACGCAAAACTGGTCGAATCGGAACCTGCACATGCTTGACATGCATGCCAATTGCGGTATCTCCGATATCAATTCCCGCATGAGCCATGATGAACTCCACTTCAACAGGGTCCTTCATAAACTTGAAGGCTGCCAACTGACCCGAACCCCCTGCATGAAGAGTCGGAAGGACGCTAACGATTTCCAGACTAAACTGCTCCGCCACTTGACGTTCAACGACCAGGGCTCGATTAACATGTTCACAACCTTGAACAGCTAGGTGAATTCCTTTTTCCTCTAGGATATCTAGGATGGTTTTCACAATGATTTCGCCAATTTCTTGGCTTGATTCCTTGCCTATATGGCCTCCTAAAACTTCGCTAGAGGATAAACCTAGGACAAAGAGGCTTCCTTCAGGCAATCCAGCCTTTCCCAAAACATCTTCAATTACCTGCTGTGTTTCTGTTTTAATTCTACTTTTGTCCATCACTCTTAACCTCATTTTTCTCCTACTATCATATCTTTTTTTAATGATTTTATCAAGGCGGACTAATCATTCAGATTTTTAAAAGTAAAACTCCCAGAATGAACTGGGAGTTAGCTAGTTTCTATCCTATTTATGTATATTTCAACTGTCGTCCCTTTTTCGGGTGCAGAATTGATCTTCATCTGGTAATTGTCTCCAAAATGAAGTTTGAGTCGTTGGTCGACATTTTGAAGACCAACTCCCCCACGTTTGAGCTGACTTTGACTACTATCGCCAGCAGCTTGGAAACCAACACCATCATCCTCTATGCAGATGACAAGCCCTGAATCCTTTTTCTGGACGGAAACTTTAATATGTCCCTGACCTTCCTTCTCCTTGATACCATGGTAAAGAGCATTTTCTACTAGAGGTTGTAGAACCAACTTGGGTAAGACTAGGTTTTCAAATACAGGATTTTCATCAATTTCATATTCCAGCTTATCTCCATAGCGTTGTTTCTGGATAAAGAGATACTGGCGGACATGATTGATTTCATCAGAAAGAGAAATCAAATCCTTTCCTTGATTGAGCGCCAAGCGGAAATAGGTTGCCAAGGATTTGGTCACCTGAACCACTCGCTGACTATCCTGAAACTCAGCCATCCAGATGATAGTGTCCAAAGTATTGTAGAGGAAATGGGGGTTAATCTGACTTGACAAGGCTTGAAGTTCATACTGCCGGGTCGTTTCTTCCTGCCTACGAATATCTGCCATCAGCTGATCAATCTGATCCAACATAGCATTGAACTGGCGAGTCACCTCTCTCAGTTCATAAGCACCCGCTTCCTTGGCACGAAGATTCTGAGCACCAGAAGCAATTTCCAGCATGGTTTCTCTCAAATCCTTCAAAGGAGCAATCCAGCGTTTGAGGCTGAACCACACCAAACAGAGACAGGCAAGAAGAGATAAGGCACTAGCACCAAGCAAGGCCCACATGAGTTGACTCCGAACCTGGTCTAACTTCTCCAACGAAGACACGCCTATAACCGTCCAATCAGTACCTGTAATCTGTTCCTGACTGACGTAGGATTGGTGATCCAGCGTATAGCCCTGCCCCGTCTCAATGTAGGGTTTCATAGCCTCCATTTCACTCGCTGAGCTATAGACAGTACGTTTAGGATGGTAGACAAATTCATGCTTTTCATTGATGATAAAGGCAAAACCCTGCTGACCCAACTGGAGCTGGTTGAGATAGGCTTCCAGAGTTTCGTAGGAAATGTCCAAACGAAGCACGCCAAGATTGGCTCCCTTTGCATCAACAAGTTCCTGAGTAACAGAAATGACCCACTGGCTGTCTGATTTACGAGCTGGTGTCAAAACCGGATTAGCCCCCTGATGAATGGCCTTTTGGTACCAATCCTCAGCCATCATATCTGAGGAAGTTTTCATCTGTACACTGTCATCAGTGGAAATGACCTGACCAGATTTTGTTACCAAAACCACAGTCTTCAAGTCCTGGTCTGCCTTCAAGATGGTCAAAAATAGAACTCGGATTCCCTTGACCTTGTCTTGACTGGGATTCTCAGCATAGGCTAGGACATCCGTCTGCTGGGTCAAACTGGTAGAGGTGGTTTCTAATTTTTTGATATAAGACTGAATAAAGTGGCTAGTTTGGCTGATGGTCGTTTGGCTATTGTCCTCTATAGTGGCCTCAATGGCTGATGAACTAGATTGATAGTAGAAAGTCCCAACCGCAGCCAGGAGAATGAGAAATACTAGAAAGATGGAAATAACCATTCTAACTAGGAGAGAAGAACGCTTCATTGACCTTCCCCCTTCTTAAACTGACGAGGTGTCACACCTGCAATCTGTTTAAAGCGTTGGGTAAAGTAGTTCATATCTTCAAAACCAACCTTTTCTGCGATCTCATAAATCTTTAAATCTGTGGTCAGAAGCAAGAGCTTGGCTTGTTTGACACGTTCTCTCACCAGATAATCCTGAAAAGGTAGACCCAACTCTTTCTTAATCAAGGAACTCAGATAGGTCGGGCTAAAGCCCAAATCACTGGCCAAAGACTTTAAACTAAATTGACTATCAGCCAGATGGGACTGAATCTTCTGAGCCAGGTTTCCTTCAAACTTATCGGTTAATAAATCTTGTAACTGCTCTTCCTTCTCTTCCTTGTCTAGTTTTTGCTTGATTTTTCCCAACATGTCCTCAATATCCTGACGAGAAAAGGGCTTGAGCAAGTAGTCATCCACACCGAGTTTGACGGCAGACAAGGCATAATCAAAATCATCGTAGCCAGTTAAAAAGACTAAATGCACCTGAGGATAGGTTTCTCGGACCAGTCTAGCCAACTGGATGCCATTTAGCTGAGGCATGTTGATATCGGTTAAAATGATATCCGGCACCTGCTTTTGAATCAATTCCCAAGCCTGTCTTCCATTTTCAGCCTGACCGATGATTTCCATATCGTAGGCTGCTACATTGACCAGCTTGGTCAATCCTTGTCTTACCAGATATTCATCTTCTACGATTAAGATTGTGTAGGTCATGCTCGGCTCCTTTGTCACTTACTAGTATCAGTATAGCAAAATTCTCTTCTAACTGCTTAGGAAAGCCCTCTTAATCAACATAATCTAGTAAATAGGCATAGCCTTTTTCTGCCATTTGGCCTTTGGGAATAAAGCGGATAGAAAGACTATTGATACAGTAGCGCAAGCCCCCCTTATCCTGTGGGCCGTCCGTAAAAACATGGCCAAGGTGAGAATCTCCAACTCGGCTCCGCACTTCCATGCGTGTCATATTGTAGGACTTATCTTCCTTGTAGGTAGCGACATCTGGACTAATTGGTTGGGTGAAACTAGGCCATCCGCAACCAGACTCAAACTTATCCTTTGATGAAAAGAGAGGTTCGCCAGTGGCGACATCTACATAGATACCAGATTCAAATTTATCCCAATAGCGGTTTGAAAAAGCTCGTTCTGTTTGATTTTTCTGGGTAACTGCATACTCCTCAGGTGACAAGGTCTTTTTCAATTCTTCATCGCTTGGTTTGGGATATTTGCTGGCATCGATGACGGGATAGGCAGCCTGATTGACATTGATATGACAGTAGCCATTTGGATTTTTCTTGAGGTAGTCTTGGTGGTAATCCTCAGCCACCACAAAATTCTTCAAGGTCTTCTTTTCAACTGCCAGAGGTTGGTCATATTTTTTAGCAACTTCATCAAAGACTTGATTGATTACTTCCAAATCCTTGTCATCTGTGTAATAAACTCCGGTACGATACTGAGTCCCCACATCATTTCCTTGTTTATTTTTGCTGGTTGGATTGATAATGCGGAAGTAATGAAGCAGGATTTCTTTAAGAGAAATTTGATTAGCATCATAGGTGACATGGACGGTTTCCGCATGTCCTGTTTGGTTGATCAATTCGTACTTGGTTGTTTCCCCTCTACCATTTGCATAGCCTGAAACGGCATCTGTCACTCCGGAAACGCGTGAGAAGTATTCCTCAACTCCCCAGAAACATCCCCCAGCTAGATAAATTTCGTGCAAGTCTGCGTTTTTACTGACTTCTGTTTTTTTCACTGTTTTTCCTCCTTGGCTAACTGATGCTTTCTCAATTTGCGAGCTATCTGTTTGCCCTGCATTTTGCATCAATAGAAAATAAAGACCGGTTATGGCTAGGAGAATGACCCCTGCCAAGACAAAAAGTTTTACTTTATCATTCATGGCCTTTCTCTACCCCATTTCCTTTAATGTTTTTAAAATCATATCCTTATCCATAAAACCTGGTTGCGTTTTGACCAGCTTGCCTTCCTTGTCTATAAAGGCTTGAGTTGGGTAAGAACGGACACCATAACTTTCCAAGAGTTTGCCTGACGGATCAATTAAAACCGGAAAATTTTTATAATCCAAGCCCTTGTACCAGTTCTTAAAGGCCGACTCTGCTTGTTCACCCTTGTGTCCAGGTGACACTACCGTCAAGACCACATAATCATCACCAGCTTCTTTAGCGATTTCGTCCGTATCTGGAAGGCTGGCTAGACAGATGGAACACCAAGAAGCCCAGAATTTAAGATAGACTTTCTTGCCTTTGTAGTCAGATAAACGATAGGTCTTACCATCTACTCCTGTTAGTTCAAAATCAGCGACTGCCTGACCTTTAGTCGCAGTTTGTGAACTGACTTGTTCTGTTTTGGTTTGCTCCTTCATAGTTGATTCGTCTGACATGTTTTTAGCCGAACAAGCTGCCAAGCAACAGATTGAGCCTACTCCAAGTAGACATGTTTGCCATTTCTTCATTTCTTCTTCCTCTCTATTCAAATAATCTTGTCAAAATAGACGCATTTCCCAAAAGCACCAAGATCCCCATTACGATAATGAGGAAACCACCCACTTTTTTGAGGGTTCCGAGATAAGGATGAAGTTTTCGAAAATGTTTCAAAACATAGCTGGATGCGAGAGCTAGAACCAAAAATGGTAGCGCCAAACCCAGCGTGTAAACCAACATGAGACCAGCTCCCTGCCAAGCACCTGAGCCACCTGAAGCTGCTAAGGCCAAAACAGACCCCAGAACTGGCCCCACACATGGCGTCCAAGCAAAACTAAAGGTTAAACCCAGTAAAAATGCCTGACTATAGCCGTTAGCGTTTTGCCCCTGTCTCTTTAATTGTAGCCTTCTTTCCTTGTAGAGCCCCTGCAAATGTAAGACTTCCATCTGGTGCAAGCCCAAGAGAATGATAACCGCACCCGTCACATACTGAAACCAAGAAGCATACAGCAAATTGCCTAAAAAACCAGCTCCATAGCCCAGTAAGATAAAGATAAAAGAAATCCCCGCTATAAAGGCCAGAGTTCGAAATAAACTAACAAGTGAGATTGAAAATTTTTTGCTAGAAGCCTGAGCACCATTCTTATCATCCAACAAGACTCCTGCATAGACCGGTAACAAAGGTAAAATACAAGGAGAAAAGAAGGAAAGAATTCCAGCAAGAAAAACACTGATAAAAAAGAATACACTGTCCATATCTTTTTACTCTTCTTTCTTTTGATAAGTCTATTATAATTCCCAAGTCTAAGAAAAAACAGGGACAATGATAGGGAAAAATAGGAATTTAATCAGCTTATTTAAAAATCATGCGCAAAAAAAGCCAGACAAGGTCTGACTTTGATAGAAACGGAAAAGAAAATTCACTACTCTTCTCTGCTTATCTGATAATAAATAAGGTCCACAACGTAGTCTTTTCTCTCCACACCATTGGCAATAGTTTTTAGATAGGACATTCCAGCCTTCTCCATCACACGGCCTGAAGCTGGGTTAAGACTGGCGTAACGAGCTCTGACCTTTTGAAAGCCTGCTTGAGTAAAACAAAAGTCTAACACAGCTTTCAAGGCCTCCGTCATCATACCACGACCCCAATAATCTTTTCCTAAAACATAGCCAATTTCACAAGAAGAATCGTCCTCATCCATCTCAACGATGCTGATATCTCCTATCACTTGCTCTGGGTTTTCTTTAATCCTGAATTGTCAAATTAAGTGCACATTTTCTTCATAGAAAACTTCATAAGGTGTTTTCCAGTTGAGACACTTTCGTGGCCTATTATTTAGTTTATTCTCCCACAGCTGAATGGTGTGCTCGTCAATGAATGTTAAGTCGCTCCCTTTGGGAAAATATTCTCGTAATAATCCATTGGTATTCTCATTTGTTCCTCGTTACCAAGGCGCATGAGGATCTGGAAAATAGACTTCTATCTTTAATTTGTCGGTCAAGTCCTGATACTTCGTGAATTCTTTTCCTCTATCTGGAGTGACGGTTTCTTCCGGCAAGGGCGCCAACATTTTTACCATAGCTTCTATCACCAACTTGCTTTTCTTGACAGCTACCTTCTGGATTTTAAGAAAGCGAGAATAGCGATCCGTTAGAGTCACTAAACAAGCTTTTCCAGTTTTCCCTGCAACCGTATCTGTTTCCCAATCACCAATCCTAGCTCGCTTGTTTGCTTCTTTGGGTCTTTCGTAAATGGTATGAGAAATAAGAAATTCCTAGCCTATTTATTCTGCATTTGTCTGAACGTAAGTTTCAATGACATCTGACGTGTACTGGGCTGTTCCAGAACCAAACTTGTCAATGTTTTCCTTAAACTCTGGGTTGTAGACGTAGCCTTTACCGATATGACCGAATACCTCAATAGAGCAGTCAAATCCATAAGTACGAATAGCTTGCAAGAGTTTGGCTGCTTCTTCTTGATTTTCGGATGCTGTTACAGGTAGACCAGCTTGAAGATTTTGTGACAAGGCTCGAAAGACTTGATTGAAGGCAGCCGTAGCTTCGTCTTCGTGACCTTTTTGGCGCTCGAGCGCTTGGTCCATCACTTCTTGTCCATACTTCTCTACCGCTTCTTGGTGATATTTTTGATGATCTGGATAGCTAAATCCAGCGAATTTTTCCTGAATGGTCATATTTCTTTCTCCTTTTTGATCTTGGATGGTTTTTTGCAAGGTGGAAATCAAGGTATCCAGATGTTGCCTTTCTCGAGTTAGATAGTCCAACTGCCTGGTCAAATGGGGCAATAAATCTGTCCTTTCTTCCTTTAATAGCTCTGCTATTTTTTCTAAAGAAAAGCCTAGATACTTGTAATACAGAATGACCTGAAGGCGTTCCAAATCCTCTTGACTGTAGGTTCGATAGCCATTTTCCGACTTTAACGGAACCAAGAGTCCTATCTTATCGTAGTGGTGCAGGGTCTTGACAGAAACACCTGAAAGCTGCGCAGCTTCTTTTATATGGTACATGATTTCCTCCTTATACTCAATGAAAATCAAAGAGCAAACTAGGAAGCTAGCCGCAGGCTGTACTTGAGTACGGTAAGGCGACGCTGACGTGGTTTGAATTTGATTTTCGAAGAGTATTACAATGATAGTATAACCCCTCCCCTTAGGTCAGAGTCAAGCGTTTTTGCGAAATTTTTCTAACTTTTTGAGAAAGGTGTGAAAACTTGAAAATGGTTTTCTTGACAGACCTTAGAAAACATGATAGGATAGTCAAGTCTATCAATCAAACAGAAGGCTCGTAAAGAGCCATTGAGAGAAGGCTATTTGACAACTCAAGTAGCCTTTTCTTATTTTAAAAAAGGAGATTGGAGTTTCAACTATGTCAGAAAAATCGCAATGGGGCTCAAAACTAGGCTTTATTCTAGCATCTGCTGGCTCAGCCATCGGGCTTGGTGCCGTTTGGAAGTTTCCCTACATGACTGCTGCTAATGGCGGTGGAGGCTTTTTACTATTCTTTCTCATTTCCACTATTTTAATCGGTTTCCCTCTCCTGCTGGCTGAGTTTGCCCTTGGCCGTAGTGCTGGCGTTTCCGCTATCAAAACCTTTGGAAAACTGGGCGACAATAACAAGTATAACTTTATCGGTTGGATTGGTGCCTTTGCCCTCTTTATCCTCTTATCTTTTTACAGTGTTATCGGAGGATGGATTTTAGTCTATCTAGGCATTGAGTTTGGGAAATTGTTCCAGCTTGGTGGAACGGGTGATTATGCTCAGTTATTTACTTCAATCATTTCAAATCCAGCCATTGCTCTAGGGGCTCAAGCTGCCTTTATCTTGTTGAATATCTTTATTGTATCACGTGGGGTTCAAAAAGGGATTGAAAGAGCGTCTAAGGTCATGATGCCCCTGCTCTTTATCATCTTTGTCGTGATTATTGGGCGCTCTCTCAGCTTGCCAAATGCTATGGAAGGCGTTCTTTACTTCCTAAAACCAGACTTTTCAAAACTGACCAGTGCTGGTCTTCTCTATGCTCTAGGACAATCTTTCTTTGCCCTTTCATTAGGGGTTACAGCCATGCTGACCTATGCGTCCTACTTGGACAAAAAAACTAATCTGGTCCAATCAGGGATTTCCATCGTAGCCATGAACATCTCAGTATCCATCATGGCAGGTCTGGCCATTTTCCCAGCCATGTCAGCCTTCAATATCCAGTCTGAAGGGGGACCAAGCCTGCTCTTTATCGTCTTGCCTCAACTCTTTGACAAGATGCCCTTTGGAACCATTTTTTACATCCTTTTCCTCTTACTTTTCCTCTTTGCGACGGTCACTTCTTCTGTCGTCATGCTGGAAATCAATGTAGGCAATATCACCAACCAGGACAATAGCAAACGTGCCAAATGGAGTGCCATTTTAGGGATTTTGACCTTTGTTTTTGGAATTCCTTCAGCCCTATCTTACGGTGTCATGGCAGATGTTCACATCTTTGGTAAGACTTTCTTTGATGCCATGGATTTCTTGGTTTCCAATCTCCTTATGCCCTTTGGCGCCCTCTGCCTTTCTCTCTTTACTGGCTACATCTTTAAGAAGGCCCTTGCCATGGAGGAACTGCATCTTGATGAAAGAGCATGGAAACAGGGACTTTTCCAAGTCTGGCTCTTCCTTCTTCGTTTCATCATTCCAATTATCATCATTGTGGTCTTTATCGCCCAATTTATGTAACCAAAAAGGACTTGAGTAATGAACTCAGGCCCTTTTTTATGGATGGCTAACAATCAATTCCAAACCTTGCCCTTCCAAGACCCAAGCTTCAACATCACTTGGTAGGATAAAGTGGCTGCCTTTTTGGATTGGATAGTTTTTTCCGTCAACAGTAAGCTGACCTTGACCAGCCAAGACGCTAAACAAGCTATAGTCAGCTGTCTTTTCAAAGTCAACTTTGCCAGTGATTTCCCACTTGTAAACGGCGAAGAAATCATTGGATACAAGGAGAGTGGAACTCAAATCATCCGCTTTAAGAGTCACAGGACGGCTATTAGCAGGTTCCCCAATGTTCAAGACATCGATAGATTTTTCAAGGTGAAGTTCACGCAAGTTGCCCTTGTCGTCCTTGCGGTCAAAGTCATAAACACGGTAGGTGGTATCGCTAGACTGCTGGGTTTCAAGAATCAAGATACCTGCACCGATAGCGTGCATAGTTCCACTTGGTACATAGAAGAAATCTCCAGCCTTAACAGGGACTTTTGTTAATAGACCATCCCAGTCTTTAGCTTCGATTTGCTGGCGGAGTTCTTCTTTTGACTTGGCATTATGCCCATATATAATCTCTGAACCTTCATCCGCAGCGATAATGTACCAGCACTCTGTTTTTCCAAGTTCGCCTTCATGCTCGAGTCCATAAGCATCGTCTGGATGAACTTGAACGCTGAGCCAGTCATTGGCATCGAGAATCTTGATCAAAAGTGGAAATACAGGTTCTGGACGGTTGCCAAACAATTCACGGTGTTCCGCATATAAAGTAGCTAGGTCTGTTCCCTCGTAGCGACCATTAGCTACCTTAGAAACTCCATTTGGGTGGGCTGAAATAGCCCAGTATTCTCCAATTTTTTCACTTGGAATGTCGTAACCAAACTCATCACGTAGCTTGGTCCCACCCCAGATTTTTTCTTGCATAACTGATTGTAAAAATAATGGTTCTGACATGTCGATCTCCTGTCTGATTTTTCTTCCCTCATTATAGCAAAAAAAGAGTTCGAATTGAACTCTTTTTCAGTTCTTATAAAGTAGGGAGAAGATTTTATAAAAATAGTAACGAAATAATCTTTTACTTGATGGAGGAACCCCTAAAGCAGCACTCAGAAAGCTCGCTGTCAACGGCTGTTTTCCTCAACTCTCATTAGACTTTCTTTACTTGAGAATCTATTTTTATGTACAAAAAAAGACTGAAACCAGTCTTCTTTTTATATCAATGCCGTGATAGCCGTTACTAGGCCAAAAACGATACCCGGTGCATTGGCAGCTGCGAGGGGAATATCTCTTTCCTTTTTGAAAAGACCGTAGTAAACCCAAAGACTACAGTTAATGGCTGCGACCAAGGGTTGGATGAAGTTTCCTTTTTGACCAGCCAGGTTGTTCATGATTTGTGGGAAGTAAGAGACATACATCATAACGGACATAAAGGTCGCTACCCAACCCAAAATTTTCATTTGTTTTTCAGACATTTCCAAAGCCTCTTTCATTTTTTATGAATCATATTTTATAATCTTTTTTCAAAATAATCAAGATTTTGAAGCTTTTGTTATGAAGATGTAAACTATCACAATCTTGTGATAAGAAAGAGGAAACAGAAAAAGACCGGATTACTCCGATCTTCTAATAATTCACATTCTCAATTTCTGTTTTAAAAATAGCTAAGGTTAACGTCAAATGACTACGCGCCCTATTTCATACGATAAAAATCAAGCACTAGACCAGCAGGTCCTCTAACTAATAAGGATTCTGTTCCCCAATCGGTTTCAGAAGGACCGTGTAAAATCTCGGCACCAAACTCTTTCAACCGTTGATAGTTCTGCTCTACATCCTCAACCTCGATGTGAAGAATGATGCCTGACTGAAAATTGTCCAAAGGAATCAGGTGATTTTGTGATAACATGAGACAATGACTGCCAATCGTAAACTGAGCAAAACCGTCATCAACATAGTCTGACTTTTTATCCAAAAGACGCTCCAAGTCAGCACAGACTTGGGGAACATCTGAAACGATAATATCTAATTGATTTAAATTCATTTGTTATCCTCCACAAAAAGACCGGATTGCTCCGATCTTTTCAAGTTCCGCTCTATGAAAATCAAAGAATAAAGTCTACAAATTTAAAATTTGATTTTCGACGAGAGTAATTATTTAATTGCGCGTGATTGCAATCCTTCTTCTTCCAAGAAGAGACGGAATGGTACGAGCTCTTCTGCTTCGTATTTTTCCTTGAAGGCTTTGATTGCTTCTTCTGAGTGAAGTTTTGGATCCAATTCAAGTACTTCTACTGGAAGTGGACGGTGTTGAGTGATGTGAGCATCGATAACAACAGTTTTACCTTCTTTGTTCAATTTAACAGCTTCTGCAACAACTGCATCGATGTCTTCGATACGGTCAACTGTAAATCCAACAGCTCCTTGAGCTTCAGCGATTTTCGCATAGTCAGCATTAGGGAAGTCACAACCAAACAAGTGTTTGTTTGTGTCTTCGTATTTGTCCTTGATGAAGGCATATTTACCATTTGAGAAGACAACGTTGATAACTGGAAGGTCGTATTGAACGTTTGTGATAACGTCTGGGTAGCACATGTTGAATGCACCGTCACCCATGATGTTCCATACTTGGCGATCTGGATTGTCTTTCTTAGCAGCGATACCACCAGGAAGGGCAATACCCATTGTCGCAAAGAGTGGAGATGTACGCCACATGTTCTTAGGTGTCATGTGAAGGTGACGAGTAGATGTTTGAGTAGTGTCACCTACGTCGATTGAGTAGATAGCGTCTTGGTCAGCATGTTTATTGATAGCATTGTAAACTTGGTACAATTGCAATTCACCCTCAGTTTTACCTTCGAGTTTGTTCATGTAATCACGCCAGTTTTGGTTGTTCTTCACGTTTGCACGCCACCATGGAGTAGACTCAACTGGGTTCACTTTGTCAAGGATTGCTTTCGCTGCTTGACCTGCATCCCCAAGGATTGAAGCGTCAAGGGCATGGCGTTTACCAAGTTTGTAAGGGTCGATATCGACTTGGATGAATTTTTCAGTGTTCTTGAAGGCTTCGTAAACTTCAGCAAATGGGAAGTTTGAACCAAGGAAAAGAACTGTGTCTGCTTCGAAGACCACTTCGTTGGCTGGTTTCCAACCAACACGGTAAGCTGAACCTGTCAAACCTTCGTAGTTCCATTCGAAAGCTTCAAAGTTTTTACCAGTTGTGATGATTGGTGCTTTGATTTTACGTGACAATTCAGTAATCACTTCACCAGCTTTGACACCACCGTAACCAGCATAGATAACTGGACGTTCAGCATTGTTCAAGATTTCAACAGCTTTGTTGATTTCAACTTCGTTCAAAGCAGGAGCGATGAATGAACGTTCGTATGACCCTGAACCGTAGTATGAGTTTTCGTCGATTTCTTGGAAACCGAAGTTTACTGGGATTTCAACAACAGCTGGACCCTTTTTAGAAACTGCAGCACGGCAAGCTTCGTCAATTACTTTTGGCAATTGCTCAGCATAAGCGACACGTTTGTTGTAGACAGCGATACCATTGTACATTGGGTTTTGGTTCAATTCTTGGAAAGCATCCATGTTGAGTTCGTTAACTGGACGTGATCCAAGGATAGCAAGGAATGGAGTGTTATCCATAGCTGCATCGTAAACACCGTTAATCAAGTGAGTCGCACCTGGACCACCTGAACCTACTGCAACCCCGATTGAGCCACCGAATTTAGCTTGCATGACCGCTGCAAGAGCACCTGTTTCTTCGTGGCGAACTTGCAAGAAGCGGATATCTTTGTCTTCAGCCAAAGCATCCATAAGTGAGCTGAGTGTTCCTGATGGGATACCGTAGATTGTGTCTACGCCCCATGTTTTCAATACGTTGAGCATTGCTGCAGATGCAGTAATTTTCCCTTGAGTCATAATGATAACTCTCCTTCAAATATTTTTAAAACTTGATAAACCCGTTTTCATATACTAATTGGAAACGTTTCAGCAAATTTTTACTCTACTACTTTACCACATTTGTTTTGGGTCTCCTAAGAATGTGCTCAGAAGTTTTTATTCTCTATTACATTACAGTTTGAAAACGTTTCATATAACTGTTTTATAATAAAAAGCGAGCAAGCTCGCTTTTAGTCTATTTTACTAAAGTTTAGCATGAGTGAACTGGTTAATACAGATACAGAACTAAAGGCCATGGCTAGACCAGCCAGTTCTGGATTGAGGGCCAGTCCAACACCTGAAAAGACTCCTGCTGCTATCGGAATTCCAACGACATTGTAGATAAAGGCCCAGAAAAGATTGAGCAAGATACGATGAAAGGTTTTTTTACTCATGTCAAAGGCACGCACCACACCTAGGAGGTTATTAGTTGTCAACACCAAATCTGCTGACTCGATGGCAATATCTGTTCCAGCTCCCATAGCAATTCCCACATCCGCTACACTGAGGGCAGGAGCGTCATTGATACCATCACCAACAAAGGCTACTTTGCCAACCTGTTGCAGTTGATGGATTTCATGGGCTTTTTCTTCTGGTAAAACACCTGCAATGACCTCTTCGATTCCAATCTGATCTGCAATGACACGCGCCACACCAGCATTGTCTCCTGTCAGCATGACTGTTTTAAGTCCACGTTTTTTCAGCTGACTGATGGCTAGCTTAGCATTTTCCTTGGGAATATCTTGCAAGGCAAGCAAGCCTTTGATTTCATTGTCAACAGCCAAGAACACAACTGTTTTAGCTTCTTTTTCTAGTTCTTCTAGTTTTTCTTGATAAGTGCTAGAAATGTTCATACCATCCAGCATTTTAGCATTTCCAAGCAAGACTTGTTTCCCATTGATTTGCCCTGAAACACCTTTTCCGTGCAAGGCTTGGAAATTTTCAACAGTTTGAATCTCAAGTCCAGCTTCAGTCGCTCGCTTGACAATGGCCTCAGCCAGTGGGTGTTGGGAAGCTTCTTCCAAGGAGGCTGCCAATCCAAGCACTTCTACTTCGTCGCCGATGATATCTGTTACCACAGGTTTCCCTTCCGTCAAAGTCCCAGTCTTATCAAAGACAAGAATTTGAACTTTCTGGATTTCCTGTAGAACCATTCCATTCTTGAGGAGAACGCCCATCTTGGCACTACGACCCGTTCCCACCATAAGAGCTGTCGGTGTTGCAAGTCCCAAGGCACAAGGGCAAGCGATAATCAAAACTGCCACCCCATAGAGAAGAGAGGCCACAAAGCTAGCCCCAAGCAAGACAAACCAAATCCAAAAAGTTAAAATCGCTAAAATGACAACCGCTGGTACAAAAATCCCTGAAATCTTATCCGTCAAATCCTGAATCGGTGCTCGGCTGGTCTGGGCTTTCTTCACAAAATCCACAATCTGAGCCAAAACTGTCTCTGAACCAACTTTTTCTGCCCTAAAAACAAGTGTTCCACTATTATTGATGGTAGAGCCAATGACGGTATCTCCAACTGTTTTGTCTACCGGCAGGCTTTCACCTGTCACCATAGACTCATCAATACTGGACATACCTTCCACTACAACACCATCAACCGCAATCTTTTCACCGGGACGCACTCGAATCAGATCACCTACCTTGACTTGCTCCAAGGGGACTTGAACATAGCGGTCATCACGCAAGACTTCTGCAGTTTTAGCTTGCAAATCTAGTAATTTCTCTACAGCTTGGGAAGTATTTTTTCGCATTTTCTCCTCAAAAACGGCTCCCAAAAGAACGAAGAAGAGGATAAATCCAGCACTTTCAAAGTAAACAGGGAGCCCAGCAAAGAGAGCAACTAGGCTATAGAGATAGGCTACTAGAGTTCCCAGCGCCACCAAGGTATCCATGTTAGCATTGTGTTTTTTAAAGCTGGCCCAAGCGCTTTGGATATAAGGACCACCTGCTACTAGCATGATAGGTGTTGTAGCTAGAAAGGTTCCCCAACGCATGACTTGGTGACTAATTCCTCCTGTCGACATCCCAATCATGATAATCACAAGAGGCACAGTAAAGATACTGGTCATCCAAAAACGTTGAAAGAGGGATAGAGATTTTCGAGTCTTCTCAACGACTCTATAGCTTCCTTTTTGCATCTTCATGCCACAAGAAAATTCATGTTGGCCTAATTCTTGAGGAGTAAAACGAATCACCTTTTCCTCATCTAGTCCGATTGGTTCCAAGATGCCTTCTTCTTCAAACAGAATTTCCTTATAACAGTTTGAAGGAGTTGCTCGATGAAAGGTAATCTCAGCCGGAATCCCTTTTTGAAGCTGAATATGGGCTGGATGATAGCCTTTTTCAGCTGTAATATGAATTTTTTGAATGCCATTTTCTAAGCTTGCTTTCACAATTTCTGTCATAATGTCCTCCTATTCTACAATCATCTTGCCGTGCATCATGTTCATACCACAAGAAAAGCTAAACTCTCCAGCCTGCTCAGGCGTGATTTCCACTACATACTCTTCACCCATAGGCAGGTCCGCATGTACACCAAAGTCTGGAAAAACAATTTGATCCAAACATGGTGAAGGGTCCTTACGGTCAAAGACAATACGGGCTGGCACTGATTTCTTGAGGATAATCAACTCAGGCGTATAGCCCCCTTTGACTTCCACTCGAATCTCTTGGTAGCCCTTTTTTTGCTGGGCCTTTTGTCCAGACTTTTCAGGCTTTTTGAAAAACCAAAACAAGATAAACGCGATAAGGGCAATACAAATAATGGTTACAATGCTATTTAACATGACGTCTCCTTTACATACAATTACATTTTACTTCAGCAACTGCACTAGCTTTTTTCTCGGAAATCACAGCTTCCAAATCTTCCAAGTCAGCCTGAGTAAAATCACATTCCACAATCAAATCAACCAATAAGTTCTTCATCCTACGAGAACAAACCTTGTCTTTGATATCTCGGACAAGCAAGTCTCGACTTTGATCCAGTGTTAAAAGGGCTGAATAAACAAAGGACTTGCCCTCTTTTTTCCTGGTCAGACACCCTTTATCAACCAGACGAGCCAAAAGTGTCTGAACCGTGGACTTGGACCAGTCAAACCGCTCCGCCAAAACTCTGATCAAATCGCTACTGGTCTGTTCGCCCTGCATCCAAACAATCTTCATGACCTGCCATTCTGCATCTGAAATCTGCATAATCACACCTCCTAAATCTACATTTGTCGATTACAGTTATTAGTATACTCTATAAATCTACATTTGTCAATTATGAAAATTGATTTTTATATAACACTAGAAATGTTAAACACATTCCAAGACATCAAAAACCTCCACAATCAGTGGAGGCAAGCTATTTTATCAATACAATTTTAAGTCACGAGGGTCAACTGGGAAGGTTGGATTGTATGGGTTGTGACGGAGTTTGAAGTGTTTGACATCTTCAATAGTCTGAGTTCCAGACAACTGCATGACTGTCTTCAATTCTGCATTCAAGTGTTCAAAGACTTGACGTACACCGACGCTACCACCGAGAGCCAAACCATAAATCACAGGGCGACCAATAGCTACCAAGTCTGCTCCTGAAGCCAAGGCTTTAAAGACGTGCTGACCGCGACGAACACCAGAGTCAAAGACAATTGGTACACGTTTATCTACTGCTTCAGCAACTTCTTGAAGCGAGTCAAAGGCAGCTGGTCCACCGTCGATTTGGCGACCACCGTGGTTGGTTACCCAGATTCCAGAAGCACCTGCGGCAAGCGAACGTTCGACATCTTCACGGCATTGAGGGCCTTTGACATACACAGGGAGTCCTGAGTATTCAGCGATAAATTCTACATCTCGTGGAGACAGGCGTTGTTTAGCTGATTTGTAGACAAAGTCCATGGACTTACCAGCACCTTCTGGCAAGTATTCCTCAACAATCGGCATGCCAACTGGGAAGACAAAACCATTGCGCTTATCAACCTCACGATTGCCTCCTACAGTCGCATCTGCCGTCAAGACAATCGCTTTATAACCTTCAGCCTTCACACGGTCCATGATATGGCGGTTGATCCCGTCATCCTTACTAAAGTAAAATTGGAACCAGTGAGGTGTCCCTTGAAGGGCTTCTGTAATTTCTGGAAGGTCAACAGTAGAGTAAGAGCTGGTTGTATAAAGCGAACCGAACTCATGCACACCACGCGCAGTCGCCACTTCACCCTGTTCGTTTGCCAATTTATGGGCCGCAACAGGCGCCATAATGATTGGTGAAGACAATTTTTCACCTGCAAATTCAATCTCTGTGCTTGGATTTTCAACATCACAAAGAGTATGAGGAACAATAAGTTTGTGGTTAAAAGCACGGATGTTCTCGCGTAAAGTGAAAGTATCCTCTGCTCCACTAGCGATATAACCAAAGGCAGCTTTAGGAATGACTTGTTGCGCCATTGGCTCCAAATCATAAGTGTTAATAAAATCTACAGGTCCTTCTGCATTGCTTGTTTTATATGACATAAAGTGTCCTCCTTGTTAAGTAAGCGTTTACTTTAACTTACATTAACTATCTTACCTCTTTTTCAGAATCCTTTCAAAAATTTTGTCTGGAAATTTCAAACTGATTATCTGAATATGCCCCCAAAAAAGAGAGGACTCTCATTCTACCATTATCCTATATTCTTCTTTACCTTTAGGGAGCTTTGTTTTATTGCCCACATATAAAAAATCAGGTAATCCTAGTGACTACCTGATTTTCTACTTTTAAGCGTTTTGCCAATTTTCTTGGTCTTCTTTAAAGCGTTTTAAGAGAGCGAGTCCTTCTGGTGTGATATAACCTTCTTCTTGAGCTAGGTGGATGAGCTCGCTGTAGTTTGAGAGAGTCACCAGTTTCACGCCTGCGTTTACAAAGTTCTTATCTGCTTTTGCTAGTTGATAACTAAAAATAGCTACTACACCGAGAACATCTGCCCCTTCACGTTTGGCAGCAGCTACGGCTTCTAAAACTGAACCACCAGTTGAGATCAGGTCTTCTACAATTACCATTTTTTGCCCCTGGGCTACACGGCCTTCGATTTGGTTTCCGGCTCCATGGTCTTTTGGCTTGCTACGGATATAAGCAAATGGTAGGTTCATCTTGTCCGCGATAATAGCTCCGTGTGGAATCCCTGCTGTCGCAGTTCCTGCAATCACTTCTACCTCTGGAAAGGCTGTCTTGATAGCATTCACAAAACCATTTTCAATCAAGGTTCTAGTTTCTGGGTAAGCCAGAGTCACGCGGTTATCTGTATAGATAGGTGACTTGATACCAGATGCCCAAGTGAAAGGCTCTTCTGGTTTAAGATAAACCGCTTGAATTTTCAATAGATGGCTAGCAATGTCTCTAGCAAGTGTCATGGTATACTCCTTCTTATCCTTAAATCTATAATCAAATACGCTTTAGACCCAATCGCGTGTCCATTCTTCCTTGATAGCATGGTAGGCTGCTACAGGATCTTCTGCCTGCGTGATAGGACGGCCTACTACAATGTAATCACTACCGATTTGATAGGCCTGACCAGGGGTCACTACGCGTTTTTGATCCCCTGCTTCAGCACCTGCTGGTCGAATACCTGGTGTCAAGCAGATAAAATCTTCGTTTGTCGCCTCCTTGATGAGTTGGGCTTCTTGGGCTGAGCAAACCACTCCATCCAATCCAGCTTCAGCTGTTTTCTTAGCATAGTGAATCACTGATTCTTGCAGACTAGTTTGGATATTTTGACAGTCTTGCATCTGTTCCTCAGATGTTGAGGTCAATTGGGTCACCGCGATAAGAATCCCTTGATCACCAAGGCCTTCACGCGCGGCCTGCATCATTTCAAGCCCACCTGCAGCCTGAACATTGGTCATATCGACACCCAGACTTGACAAGATTTTCATGGTTGACTTGACTGTATTTGGAATATCATGCAACTTGAGATCCAAAAAAACACTATGTCCCAATGATTTCAAATAACGCACAACTTCGGGCCCTACTGCATAGTAGATTTCCATTCCTACCTTGACATAGAGTTTTTCCTCTGCTGGAAAAAGGGCTAAAAATTCTTTGGCTTCCTCGAAACTTGGAAAATCCAGAGCAATGACTGGGCGACTCTCACGCATTCTTTTCTCCTATTCTTTGCTGACAGTCCATTGCTCAAAAAAAGGAACCTGCTAGCAGCTAGGTTCCACGAAAAACGGGTAGTTTCCACCCTTTCACTGTCTAACCTTAGCTGCCTCTCTGGACTGCTTTAAAAGTTTTCTACTATTCTATTATTTATAACGACACTTGTCAAGTAAAAACTGAAGATTCTTATTCTTGTTTCTTTTCTTCAGCTTTTTTTTCTTCCTGTTTTTTCTTCTCTGCTTCTTTAGCTTCTTGTTTGGCCTTTTCCTCAGCTTCTTCTAAACGTTTATCAGCTAGGCTGGTACTATAGATTCCAGCTTCCATATCAATAAAGCTCGGTTCTGCTAGTTGTGGCTTAATTTTGCTGTAATAAGGTAATTTCTTACTCAACTCTGACAAGGGAACTACTATTTCATCTGTATCCTGCATGGTGATTTTTAAAAGATCTGCAGTTGCCTTACTTGGGGCTAGTTCGATCTTCTGGATCTGACTCTTTATATCCTCACTGATGCTAGAAAGACCCGTCATCAAATCCTTCACCTGCTGCTCATCGTTAAAGGTGACTGTTAGGTAGGTCTCAGGCAGGTTCAAAAGGTTGACAGGGCTTGAGTCAATTGTTCCACTAGATAGGATTGGATAGTGGTCTTCACCTGTCACATAGTAGCCAACAATCTCAAACTCTTTAACTTCAATCGTAAAGTTTGTCGGAAATTTGTAGTCAATCTTTGCTGACTCTATCCAGTGATTCGACTTGATCTTCTCAGCGTGCTTCTCCTTGTTCCATAACAAAGACAAGGTATAGTCGCTATCCTGAATGCCAGAAACCTGTTTAATGTCATCCGCTTGAGTCTGGACATTGCCCTTAACCTCGATATGCTTGATAGTCGAAAGAGGGGTCAAGAGATAGATAGAAAGGAGGAGAACCAGAACACTCGGTACCAAGATACTAACTGCCCGCCAAATATGAATGGGAGCAATTTTAGGCTTGGCAGGTTTTTCTGGTTTTTCTTTTTTCTTCTTCTCTTTTTCTTCTTTGACTTTAGGGTTATCCTTTTGAGATTTTTCTTCTTTTTCGGATGGTTCTTCGTCTGGAACAGTTTCGTTCTGGTCGGAATCACTTGATGACTTCTTACTTTCCTCTAACAACTTAGAGTTTTTCCCCATTCGAGCTTGTTTTTCCTTTTCCTTCTCTTCAGCTAGGGCAGCTTCTTCCTCAGCCTTCTTCTTCAGGTATTCTTGGTTCCGCTTCTGCCATTCAGACAATTCTTGTTTCTGGTTTGATTCTTTTTTCTTATCCTTTGACATTGGTTTTCCTTATGATAAGTCTTTTCTTAGTAGGGCATAAAAATCATCAAGAGATTTCAATTCAGTCGAAGCTTTCATGCTAGCTTGGTACTGATCCTTGTGACTAAGCAAGTGACTGAGTTTCTCCTCCAAGCTTTCCAAGGTCAAGTCGCTTTCTTGAAGTTCTTCTGCATAGCCTTTCTTAACAAAGTAGGCTGCATTTTCAATCTGGTCTCCTCGACTTGCTTCACGACCCAATGGTACGATGAGATGGAGTTTCACCATGGCCAAGAGCTCAAATATCGTATTGGCACCGCCACGCGTCACCACCACATCTGCCATCTCCATCAAAGGTTGATAGAGATCCGTCACATAGTCAACACGAAAGAGATTTTGACTCAATTCATTGAGGCTTGAATCTCCAGTGAGATTGATAATATTGTAGCGCTCTGTCAGTTCTTGCTTATGATCTGTCACCAATTGGTTAAAGACACGAGCTCCTGCAGAACCACCGACAAACAATACTGTAGGCAATTTAGGATTAAAGTGGGTTTGGATATTCACCAATTCATCTGATTCAGGAGTTTTTTGGTCTAAAACCTTGGTCACTGCTCCCACATGCTCGACCTTTACGAGACCAGCAGCCTGCTCAAATGTTGAATACATCTTGGTTGCGAATTTATAGGCAATTTTATTGGCCAAGCCCATAGACAGGTCAGATTCGTGAATAAAGACTGGCACTCCTGACACTCGCGCTGCGATAACCGGCGGTACAGAGACAAATCCTCCCTTAGAAAAAAGAGCCTGTGGACGCAGTCGTAACATGATAAAGAGCGATTGGACAATTCCCCAACCAACTTTGAAGACATCCAACATATTTTGCCAAGAGAAGTAGCGACGCAACTTCCCAGTCGCAATGGAGTGGAAGGTCACATTCAAGCCTGACTTGAGGATTTCTTGGTGTTCGATTCCATGCTTATCCCCGATATAGTGGACTTCCCAGCCGTCTTCGATGAACTTGGGCATTAACAAAAGATTGAGGGTGACATGTCCAACCGTTCCCCCACCAGTAAATACTATTTTTTTCATATTATTCCTTTAACTCCGCTACTGTGTCGATGAAAAGATCTCCACGTACTTCAAAGTTAGCATACATATCCCAGCTAGCATTGGCAGGACTGAGGAGAACCACATCTCCATCTGTCGCAAGTTCATAAGCCTTGCGAGTCGCATCTGCAATATCCGTCGCATCCACATAAGCCACACCAGCCTTCTCCGCTGCCCGTTTGACACGCTCAGCAGATTGACCAAGGATGACCATCTTCTTGAGCCCAGTAATATCTGGAACCAATTCGTCAAACTCATTGCCGCGGTCCAAACCACCTGCAATTAAAATGACCTTGCTGTTGTCAAATCCTGACAAGGCTTTTTGAGTTGCCAAGATATTGGTTGATTTACTGTCGTTATAAAATTTCACACCCTTAATCTCATCCACAAATTGGAGACGGTGTTTTACACCACCAAAGGCTGAAAGAGTTTCCTTGATGGTTTGGTTGTCTACACCACGAAGCTTAGCTACTGCAATGGTCGCAAGGGCATTTTCTACATTGTGGCCACCTGGAACACCGATTTCACTCGCTGCCATGACCACTTCCCCACGGAAGTAAAGTTGACCATCTGCTAGATAGGCTCCATCAACCTTTTCCAGTGTTGAAAATGGAACAACAGTGGCTTGTGTTTTGCTAGCCAATTCTTTTGCCAAATCTTGGTTAAAGTTCAAGACAAGGAAATCAGCTGCTGTCATCTTGTTCTGGATATTCCACTTAGCTGCCACATACTCCTCAAAAGAACCATGATAGTCGATATGAGTTGGCATGAGGTTGGTAATAACCGCAATCTCAGGATGGAATTCTTGGACACCCATCAGTTGAAAAGAAGAAAGTTCCATGACGAGCGTGTCCTTGGCTGTCGCAGTTTGAGCCACTTGACTAGCAGGATAGCCGATGTTCCCTGACAAGAGACCGCGTTGACCAGCAGCAGTCAAAACTTCCCCAATCATAGTCGTTGTGGTTGTTTTCCCATTTGAACCAGTGATACCGATAATTGGAGCATCTGAAATCAAATAAGCCAATTCCACCTCAGTCAAGACTGGAATCCCCTTTGCCAATGCTTTTTCAATCATGGGATTGCTATACGGGATACCTGGATTTTTCACCATCAGAGCGAAATCTTCATCCAAGAGCTCCAAAGGATGCCCTCCAGTGACAACCTTGATTCCCTCTTCTAGCAAGCTTTGAGCAGCAGGATTTTCCTCAAAAGGCTTGCCGTCATTTACTGTCACAATAGCACCTAGCTTGTCTAGCAAACGGGCCGCAGACTCACCAGACTTAGCCAAACCTAAAACAAGTACTTTCTTATTTTTAAATTGATCGATTACTTTCATGTCTCAAACTCCATTTCTACTTCTACTATTTTACCATTTTTATGGAAATAAAAAAGCCACAAAGTGTATTTGTGACTCTTTCTTCTAACTTAATGTTCTCTTATCATTGATGAGATAAATCGGTAACTCGAATGACTTGATCCACTTGCTCCCAGATAAGAGGATTGTGGGTCGCAATAATAATCGTTCGATTCTGATTTTTTAAAGATTCTAGGATAGAAAGTAATTCCTCAGAGTTTTTGGGGTCTAGTGAAGCGGTTGGTTCATCTGCGAGGATCAAAACTAACCTGCACTCCAAAAGTTCGACAAAAAATATCTAACCCTTAGAGTGCAGGTCAACTCTCAGTACTTTATATCCTTACCTGTCTTTCTTCAGACCGCTGGCCTGTGACAAACATGGTAAAGGTTGCTTTGCAGACATTTCTCCCTTCTTGATTGGTGATATCAACATCTACCACACAGGTTGTGCGTCCATGATGGACACATTCTCCTTTAATGGTCAGTACATCGTCGAGTTTTCCTGCCTTAAGGTAGTTGATAGAGGACTGGAGCGTCACTCCATCAAGCCCTAGTGAAATGACCACCAAACCGCTGATCTGGTCACAAAGGGTAAAGAGATAGCCACCATGGGCATTGCCATAGTAGTTGAGCGACGAGTCCACTACTTTTGTCGTCACCACAACATGACCATCTCTCATTTTTTCTATTTCGTAATTCTCAAAGGCCGATATAGCGTCAAAATGAAAATCTTTCATCGTTTCCTCCTGATAGTTCAAACGACACTATGATACTACTTTTTATAGGACTGTGCAAGGAGAAAGCTCCTAGTCTGGCAAAATTCCAACCTGCTCTACAAAGCGCATAAAGGCTGCCTGCCCTTGTTCCGTCTGCTTGTAAACCCCTGCATCCTCCAAAACACGTGTAAAGATAGCACCTACAGATTCCTTGACGATTTCAAGGGCTTTTTCTTTATCAGTTAGATCTGGATGTTGGGTTTTGAGTTGGTCGGCCCATTTCTGATGATAGTCGGCAACTGAGACTTCTTCTCCGACAAGGTAGGCTGCTACTTGTTCCACTTCCGCTTTCAATCGTGGCGGCAGGATAGCCAAGCCCATGACCTCAATCAAGCCGATATTTTCCTTCTTGATATGTTGGACATCCTTGTGGGGATGATAAATGCCATCAGGATGCTCTGGCGATGTCTGATTGTCCCGCAAGACCAAGTCCAACTCAAACTGACCGTCGCGTTTACGAGCAATCGGTGTGATGGTGTGATGCGGTGTCCCGTCTGTCTCTGCCAAAATCTGTACTTCAGGATCTGAATACTGGCGCCATTCCTGTAAAATCTTGTCAGCCAAGTTGATCAAATCTTCTTTGAAATCCGAAGTCAAACGTAGCACTGACATAGGCCACTTGACAATCCCAGCCTTGACCTGCTCAAAACCAGCAAATCGGAAGGCCTTTTGCAGAGGAGCCAATTCCATAGGAAATACGTGACGCCCCCCCTGATAGTGATCATGAGTCAGAATAGACCCCCCCACTATCGGCAGGTCGGCATTAGAACCCGCAAAATAGCCTGGAAACTGCTCTACGATGGCCAGCAGACGCTCAAAGCTTTGACGATTGATAGCCATGGGTCGATGCTGGCCGTCTAAGAAGATACAGTGCTCATTAAAATAAGCATAGGGCGAATACTGGAAGCCCCACTCCTGACCAGCCATTTCAAAACGGATAATACGGTGATTGCTACGAGCTGGATGATTGACCCGACCATGGTAGCCCTCGTTCTCTAGACAAAGCTGACACTGGGGATAATTGCTAGCTTGCACCAACTTGGCTGCCGCAATCTCCTTTGGATCCTTTTCAGGCTTATAGAGATTGATGGTAATCTCAAGCTCTCCATAGTCAGACGGAACGCGATAAGCGATATTCTTAGAAGTGGCCTTGAGCTTGATGTAGTCATTTTTCTGACTAAGTTGGTAGAAGTCCGCAATTGCCTGTTCGGGAGATTGGGCATAGGTTGTCCAAAAGTTACGATTAACCTGACTTGGACAAGGGGTTACCAAGTCCATCAGTTCAGCACCGAGGATTTCACGCGCAGTCTGACTGTCCTCAATCGTCTCTAATCGAACCGCCTCCTCAACCAGCTGGTCCTTGAGGTCAATCAACTCCTCCAGATTCGTCTCAACTTCCAAAACACCTTCGCCCACTCGAGCCAAAACACAATTGGTTAGGTAGATTCGATCCATTTCCTCAAATGAACTTCCAGCAATGACTTCCGTGATAAATGCATCTAGAACTCCCTGACTCATTGATTCTCCTTCTTACTTTCTAAATAGTCTCTGACAGCATCTAAATCCTGAAAAACTTGTTCTGTTTTATTTAAGAAAGACTGTGCTGGCATTTTCAAGTCTGGAATACAAATAACTGGTATCCCAGCTCTATAGGCTGCTTCAATCCCTGCTTCACTATCCTCTAATACTAAGCAATTCTCTGGTAAAACATTCAAATCACTACAGGCCTTTAAAAATATATCAGGGTAAGGTTTGCTTCGCTTTACATCTTTTGCAAAAACTAGATGGTCAAATAGGGACAGTATACCATTACTATCCAAAATCATTCTAGCTCTAGATTCAACACTTGAAGTTGCTAGAGCGATTGGAATACCTTCTCTTTGCAAAAAAGCAAGCAAATTTTTAGCACCTTTTTTTAAATTTACACCTTTGGCTAATATTCGAGCTTCCAGTTCATAAACTTTTTCCAAGGTTTGGTCAAAGTTCCAAGGTAAATCATAGGTATCTAAAAATCGTTGAACATTCTCCTCTTCCCTATGTCCACTGTATTCTCTAGAATATGTTTCTTCTGTGAAAGGAATTCCAAAATCTTTAAGCAATTCTTGATAAACTTTTAGAGAAATGATCTCAGTATCAGCTAATAAGCCATCTAAATCAAATATTACAGCGTCCATTTACTTCTCTCCTAGTCTAAAACGCGAGTGCCACCTGCAACTTCAGCGATATAGAAGCTTGGAGCGTATCCAACTACTTCCTCGTAGTGCTTGCCTACAGCTTCCTTAAAGGCCTCAACAGCATTTTTTTGCACCAAGGCAATGGCACAGCCACCAAAACCTGCTCCTGTCATACGAGCACCCAGAACACCTTCTTGATCCCAAGCTGTATGAACGAGGGTATCCAATTCTAGACCAGTTACTTCATAGTCATGTTCTAGAGAAACGTGTGACGCATTCATCAAGCGACCAAATGTTTCCAAATCACCTGCTTGAAGGGCTGCTTGAGCTTTAAGGGTACGTTGGTTTTCAAGCACAGCATGGCGAGCACGTTTCAAACGATTTTCGTCTTTAATCAGATAGCTGTATTGGTCAAAGGCCCACTCATCCAACTCACCCAAGGTCTGAATATCCAAGGCAACTTGCAATTCTTCCACTGCTTTTTCACACTCAGCACGGCGTTCATTGTATTTAGAGTCCGCTAGTTCACGGCGTTTGTTGGTGTTCATGATGACAACAACATTGTCCTTCAAATCAAGAGGCACCAAGTCGTACTCCAAAGTGTTGGTATCCAGGTAAATAGCACGTTGGTCAGCACCCATACCGATGGCAAATTGGTCCATGATACCAGAGTTGACTCCGATAAAGTTATTTTCTGTTTGTTTTCCGATTTTAACCAAATCCAAACGATCTAGTTTTAAACCAAAGAGATGCTCTGCCACAACCCCCGTCAAAAGTTCCAAGGATGCTGAAGAGGACAAGCCTGCACCATTTGGGATATTCCCATAAACATAAAAATCAAACCCTTTGTCAATGACATGGCCAGCTTCTTGCAAGAAATGAAGAATCCCTTTTGGATAGTTGGTCCAGCTGTGCTCTTTTTCAAATTTGAGGTCAGCAAGAGGCACTTCGATGATACCCTTGTCCTCAAAGTTGGCTGAGTAGAAACGCAAGACTTGGTCGTCACGTTTGCGAGCCGCCCCATAAGTTCCCAAGGAAATAGCTGCTGGGAAAACGTGCCCACCATTGTAATCCGTGTGTTCACCAATCAGATTGATACGACCTGGTGAAAAGAAAGTTTGCTCTGCTTCTTGACCAAAAACGGCAAGAAAGTCTTTGCGAAGGGCTTCAGTAGTAAGATCTTGTGTCATATGAATTCTCCTTTGACTGTCGTTAAGTCATCTTAACGTGTAATCGTTTTCTTCTATTGTATCCAAGGGATTTGCCAAGGTCAATCCTTTTTACTAAACTTTTACTAAACTATCAGTAAAAAGCAGAAAAATATGATATACTAACCTAAAAGGAGGAGGATTTATGGCTACCTTAAAAGACATCGCACAGCTAGCCTCTGTCTCTATTGCGACCGTATCTCGTGTCCTCAATCGCGACCAGAGCCTATCTGTCACAGAAGAAACCAGACACCGTATTTTAACCGTCGCGGAAGAGCTGGGCTATACTAAGCACCTCAAGACAGGCGAATCCCACAAACCCAAGCAAAAGATTGCCATTATCCAATGGGTCAGCGAACAAGGGGAGTTGGACGATCTCTACTACTATCAGATTCGTCTCGGTATTGAAAAAAGAGCCCAAGAACTGGACTATGATATCTTGCGCTATTTTAACGATCATCCTTTTACACTGAGCGAGGAAGTGATTGGCATTCTCTGCATCGGAAAATTTAGCCGAGCTCAGATTTCTGCCTTTGAAGAATACCAAAAACCTTTAGTCTTTATAGACAGCGATACCCTCTCACTAGGTCATACCTGTATTATCACTGACTTTTACACTGCTGTGAAACAAGTTGTAGACCATTTCCTCAGTCAAGATATGAACCGTATTGGAATTCTCACAGGCCTTGAGGAAACAACCGACCAGGAAGAAATTATCCAGGATAAGCGGCTAGAGAATTTCAAAGACATTACCCAAGCAAATGGAATCTACCATGAAGAACTGGTCTTTCAAGGGAGCTTTACTGCCCAGTCTGGCTATGACTTGATGAAGGAGGCCATTCACAAGCTAGGAGAACAATTCCCACCAGCCTTTTTCGCAGCCAGCGATAGTTTAGCCATCGGCGCCCTCCGTGCCCTTCAAGAAGCTGGAATTAGCCTACCAGACCGCGTCAGCCTCATTTCTTTTAACGACACTAGCCTGACCAAGCAGGTCTATCCTCCTCTTTCAAGCATCACTGTCTATACTGAGGAAATGGGCCGAGCAGGAATGGATATTCTTAACAAGGAAGTTCTACACGGTCGCAAAATCCCTAGCCTAACCATGCTGGGAACCAGACTGACTTTGAGAGAAAGTACAAGGAATGAATAGAAAAAGTGAATAAAGAAATATTCCTTTATCCACCTTTTTGGGGTTTAATTGTTATTCGCTACGAAGCGATTCGACTGGGTCTTTCTTGGCGGCGATGCGTGAAGGGATTAGACCGGCTAACATGGTGAGGACAATCGAAATACCGATAAGGATTAGAGCTACTTCTTTTGGCAATTGCGCTACATTTTCCACATTTGTCATTTTCGCAACAATCGCATTGATTGGGAATGTCGCAAGGAGGGTAATCGCGATACCGAGCACCCCAGAGATAAATCCTTCGATGGCTGTTTCAGCAGTGAAGATACGACGAATATCTTTCTTCGAAGCCCCCATTGCACGTAGGATTCCGATTTCTTTTGTACGTTCGAGAACTGAAATATACGTGATAATCGAAATCATTATAGAAGATACAATGAGTGAGATGGCCACAAAGCCAACGAGCACAGTTGTCACTACGCCAACCAATGTCGTAATAGAAGACATGATAGTTTGGATATCATCTGAATAAGCGAGTACCTTATCGTCTTCTCCAGCTTCTTTTTTCGCTGTGTTATAGGCGTTTATGAACTCTTTTAAGTCTTGTTTTTGTTGGAACGAAGAGGTATAGAGCTCAATGGCAGCTGGTTTGGATTTGTTGATGACGCCCATTTTTGCGAGGTTTTCCTCGTAAGTTGAAGCCGAATTGTCGTTATATTGTTGGATATACTGCGCCTGTTCTTCAGGCGTCATTTTAGCCAACTGAATTTTTTCTTCTTTGGTTAAATTCTCCGAGCTGAATGGTTTAGGATCTTTGGCAAAGTCTTTACCCGTAAATACATTTAGATTTTGATTGGCTTCCTGTTCCTTAACGATATCACTATTTTGAATGTGTTCGGAAGTGTAATCAATAAGGGCGCTTGTGTAGGCGATTCCTCCTGAAGGAGCATTCACGCCTGAACTTGTGCCTTCTTTTTGGCGAAGGACACCCACAATTTTAAGTTGGAGCCCATTCTCGATTTGAGTTTTCATATAAGAAGCATTATCAATCTTATTGACCCATAAGTTATTTTCTTTCACAAAGCGCTTTGTATTGACAACTGCTTTGAAAGTTTTTCCGATAAAATCACTATATTGATACGTTTGAGAAGAGAGTTCGTCGAGCTTCTTCGTATCGTTCAATTCACTAGGTTCTTTGATACGTAAACTATAGAGCAACAAATCGCTAATTTGATTGTTTTCATCTACGATAAGGACGAGCTCGGACTTATCTTGTGGGAAGCGTCCTTCCAACACGTCGTACTTGCTTTCTAGCATTGAAGAATCACTAGAAAGTTCACTCCAGTAGTTGAGGTTTTGTAAGTATCCCTTCATCGTTTGGTTCGCTGTTTCTACTTCATCAGCTAAGGTTGAAGGCAGAATACTTTTGGGTCCGTTGGAAGTATCACTTGCATAGATAAACGGTTGTAAATTGTATCGGTAACGAATGTCTTTTGTGAGAGATTCGACCTTCGAAGCGTGTTCCTCCAAGTAAGTCTTGAAGGAAGCTAAGTCGTTCTTTCCGATTTGTTTTTTCAATAAATTCGTTAAAACCGTATTGATACCGAGCTCATGATTATCCTTGTAAGGCTTCTCGCTCAAATCTGGAGAGGTCGCCAACAAGTTGCTCTGGTTCTGCTCGCTAATCGTCAGTGGGAGAGAGACGAGAGTATCTTCCTGCACCTTTTTAACGTAGTCACTCACACCATTGGAAAGGGCTAAGATAAGAGCAATCCCGATAATCCCGATAGAACCCGCAAAAGCTGTTAGTAAGGTACGACCTTTCTTTGTCAATAGGTTATTAAAGGAAAGTACAAGGGCGGTTATAAAGCTCATCTTCGTCTTCGTGAACTGGATGTCGACTTGCTTTGTCTCCTCTGTTGGTTCGCATGGGTTTGAGTCGCTCAAGATGTTTCCATCTAATACTTGTACGATACGTGTGGAGTACTTCTGCGCCAGCTCTGGGTTATGCGTCACCATGATAACCAAACGTTCCTTGGCAATGTCTTTTAATAAATCCATGATTTGAACAGAAGTCTCAGAATCGAGCGCTCCTGTCGGTTCGTCGGCTAAAACGACTTTTGGATCATTAACAAGAGCACGCGCAATCGCGATTCGTTGCATTTGTCCCCCAGACATTTGACTTGGTTTCTTATATAAATGGTCTTTTAGGCCTACGCGTTCGAGCACTTCGATAGCACGTTTCTTACGTTCTGCTTTTGAAACACCCGAAAGAGTCATTGCAATTTCTACGTTAGAGAGTGCAGTTTGGTGCCCGATGAGATTATAAGACTGAAAGACGAAACCGATGGTGTGGTTTCTGTAGCTATCCCAATCGCGGTCTTTAAATTGCTTTGTTGATTTTCCTTGGATGAGTAAATCACCAGATGTGTATTGGTCGAGTCCCCCGATGATATTTAATAGGGTGGTTTTCCCAGAACCCGATTGCCCAAGAATGGAGACAAACTCATTCTCACGGAAACGAATCGAGATATCCTTTAGCGCGTGGAACTCTTGATCGCCCGTATGATAGACTTTTGAAATGTGTTGTAGCTGTAACATCGTCTATCTCCTTTCAGTGATATATGTAGTCTATCACAATTTCATAATGGAGTAAATATGTTACATTTACAATTCATCAAAAATAATCAACAAATAGAAAATCGACTTCTTATGAATGATAATGTCCATGACTTTGACCTACTTCCAACTCCTCAATTTTTCGCTTATGGGTTTGGTGACTTGCTAGGTTTGCATCAACTTCAATGGTAACATTTTGAAAACCATAATCTTTGAGTAAATTACGAATGGATTCTTTACAATACTCCATATGTTCAATCTCTTCTAGGCAAACATGGACAATGGCGTCATTTTCCAAACCATCCATGGACCAAATACTGAGTTGATTAACACTTTTAACATTATCTAGCGCTGCTAACTCTTTCTCTAGCTTAGCAGTCTCGATCCCTTCAGGCACAGCATCTAAGAAAATCTTGAGTGTTGACCAAAAGCGAGGAATGGCTTTCCAGAGGATAAAACTAGAAATTAAAAGAGACAAGAGTGGATCGAGAAAGTACCAGTCAGTCACATACAAAACACCAGCAACCAGAATAACCGCTAGCCATCCTAGAATATCTTCTAGAAAATGCAAGGTCAGGATAGCTTCGTTCTTGGTCTGACCCTTACGAACGATTAGACTAGCCAATAGATTGATAAGAATCGCAAGAATCCCCAACCACAGCATTCCTTGGTAGTTGACAGGCTGAGGGGATAGGAGACGAGGAATATTCTCCAAGAGCACCATAAAAGATCCTGTCAAAAGGATCAAGGCAGTCAGCATGGCACCTAGCAGACTGAAGCGTTTGTAACCGAGAGTGTAACGCTTGTCTTCCTGACGATTGGAAATAGTTTCCAAACAAGCTGATAAACCTATGGCAAGAGCATCGCCCAAATCATGAACCGCATCCGCTAATACCGCACTTGAATTGAAGATGCCTCCAAAAATAAATTCGACAACAGAAAATGATAGATTCAAGAAAAAGGCTAGCCAGATAGATGTTTTCGAACTCATTTCTCTCCCTCCTTTGGTATAATAGGTATATATACTTCTTTCATTTGTATTATCTAATAAAATCCAAAGAAAGGATAGAAGCAAACTGTCAGCCTTGTTCAGTTCTGAATAGTTTGCCTCAAGTGTCTATATGCAAAAAAGAGATCGTCGGGTTAGTAAGACGAAAAAAGCCATTTATCAAGCTTTTCTACAAGTTTTGAACAACAAGGGCTATGAGGCCACTACTGTCCAAGATATCATTGACTTGGCAGATGTTGGTCGCTCGACTTTTTACTGTCACTACGAGAGCAAGGAACTGCTTTTAGATGAGCTCTGTCGCTACCTCTTTCATCATCTCTTTGAAAGGGAAGAACACTTGACTACAGAAGACTACCTCGCACATATCTTTTTACATTTTCAAAAAAACCAAGACCATGTCACCAGTCTTCTTTTTTCCAAAAACGACTACTTTCTCCGCCAACTACACAAGGAACTCGAACACCATGTTTACCCCATGGTAGCGGAGGATTTGCAAGAGACCTATCCGAACATACCGGCCTCCTACCTCAAACATTTTGTAGTAACCAATTTTATCGAAACACTGACCTGGTGGCTAAAAAAAGGAAATTCTTATACAGAAGCCCAGGTAGTGAGATTTTACTTAGATGTGATTGAGATGACTTCTACAAAATCACTCGAAATTTAATCCTGTCACGAAGAAAGGAATCAACCATGTTAAATTCTATTATCCTAGGAATACTGACGATTGTACTAGCTCTCGGTTTTTCACTTCTCCATCTCGCAGCTGCTTTCGCAGCCATGAAAGAAAAAAATTACTGTCAAGGGAACATGTGTATCTTGGTGGGAAGTTGTCTCACTTCACTAGCTCTTGCTATCTTTTTCTTTATCCCGCTTGCAACTGTCGTCTTATGGATAGTGGGCTCTAGCATCATCTGCTACGGTGCTTACTGGAATGGGCAACAGCAAGAAAGTCAACATATATCGCACCACATTATAAGGGGCACACTAGCGGCTTTGATTACGCTCTTGCTTATCTTACTCTAACACTAAAAATCCCATCTCGAATTATAGACGAGATGGGATTTTGTCTGTTGAAGAAAGTGGCTAGTAGCTACCACTGACTTTCCTCTCTTTTTATTTCTTCAACAAACCTTGTTCTTGTAGAAATTCTTTGGCTACTTGTTCTGCTGACTTGCCTTCAACACCGACTTGATAGTTGAGCTGGCTCATCTGGCTTTCAGTAATTTTACCAGCCAATTTATTGAGAACTGTCTCCAACTCAGGGTGTTTCTTGAGAAGAGCTTCTTTCATTAGTGGAGCTCCTTGATAAGGTGGGAAGAGTTGCTTGTCATCTTCCAAGACCTGTAAATCATAACGTGCCAATTCTGCATCGGTCGAATAGGCATCCGTAATTTGAATATCGCCTGACTGAATTGCCTGATAGCGAAGAGCTGGCTCCATGGTCGCTACGTTGAGATTGAGACCATACATTGATTGCAAGCCCTTATTGCCATCTTCACGGTCATTAAATTCGAGTGTAAAACCTGCCTTCAGCTGCCCTTCCACTTTTTTCAAGTCCGAAATGGTCTTCAAGCCATATTCTTGAGCAATCTTTTTCGGAACAGCTACAGCGTAGGTATTTTGATAAGACATAGGTTTGAGATAAGTCAGATGATCCTGTTTGGCAATTCCATCACGCGCCACTTGATAAACCTGATCTGGCTCATGACCTACTTTAGGTGCTGGTTGAAGTAAACTTTCAGTCACCGTACCAGTAAATTCAGGATAGATATCAATATCCCCTTTTTTCAGAGCTTCATAGAGGAAGCTTGTTTTCCCAAAATTCGGTTTAACAGTCGCAGTCATACTGGTATTCTCTTCAATCAGCAACTTATACATATTAGCCAAAATTTCTGGTTCCGGTCCCAATTTCCCAGCAATAACCAAGTTTTCTTTCTCTTTTTGAGCTAATAGAGCTGGACTATAAGACAGACCGAGCAATAAGGTCACCAAGGCAAAACCAGAGAAAATCGTCCGCAATTTTGCTTTTTCCATCACTTTTAGTAGGAAGTTAAAGGCAATGGCCAGCACTGCAGAAGAAAGTGCCCCAATCAAAATCAGACTGGTATTATTGCGGTCAATTCCCAAAAGGATAAAGGAACCCAGTCCCCCAGCACCAATCAAGGCAGCCAAGGTTGCTGTACCGATAATCAAGACCGCTGCCGTCCGAATCCCAGACATGATAACAGGCATGGCAAGTGGAATTTCGAATTTCTTGAGACGTTCCCATCTGGTCATCCCAAAGGCAATCCCAGCCTCTTGCAGACTCGGATCAATTCCCTTCAGTCCAGTGATGGTATTTTGCAAAATCGGAAAAATCGCATAAATCACTAGTGCTGTCAAAGCAGGCAAGGTCCCAATCCCCATCAAGGGGATGAAGAGCCCCAACAAGGCAAGAGACGGGATGGTCTGGAAAATCCCTGCAATCTGCAAGACCCAATCCGCCATCTTTTCATGATAACGAAGAAATACCGCTAAGGGGACTGCAAGCAAAATAGCTAGTAACAAGGTCAAAAGTGACAACTGCAAATGTTGAGATAGAGCTGTTACCCAATCACCAAAACGATCCTGAAAAGTTGATATCAAATTAGCCATGAACACTACCTCCAAACAAGTCTGCTACAAAGTCCGTTGCAGGAGCTTTTAAAATGGTCTCGGGATTCGCCACCTGACGAATCTCTCCCTCCTGCAAAACAGCGATTCGATCACCTAATTTCAATGCCTCATCCGTATCATGAGTCACGAAAACGGTTGTCATCCCAAACTCTTTATGCAATTCTCTGGTCAACATTTGTAGTTGTTTTCTCGAAATGGCATCCAAGGCTGAAAAAGGCTCATCCATGAGTAGAATCTTAGGTTGACCAATCATAGCACGGACAATACCGACACGTTGCTGCTCACCGCCAGACAGTTCACTAGGAAGTCGATGCCCATACTCGGATACTGGTAAACCAACCTTAGCTAAAAGCTCTTCTGTTTTCTTCGTAATTTCTTCCTTGCTCCATCCTTTCATTTCAGGAATGAGAGCAATATTTTCCGCAACTGTTAGATTGGGAAACAGAGCAATGGCCTGTAAAACATAACCAGTAGAAAGACGAAGTTCACGCTCATCATAGTCTTTGATGCGCTTGCCATCCATGTAAACATCGCCATCTGTAGGTTCCAAGAGACGGTTAATCATCTTAATCATGGTCGTCTTACCTGACCCAGAAGGCCCAACTAAAACCATGAATTCGCCATTCTCAATCCGTAAATTGACATCTCTCAAAACATCTTTTTCTGTATAGCGTAGCGCTACATTTTTGTATTCAATCATTCTTTGTCCTCAATTTAAAACTTCCCTCGGTTGGTCAAGTCTTCTACCTTAGGCATGACTTCTTTATTGTCCCAATGCTCCACAATCAAGCAATTCTCCAAACGGAAGATGTCATACTGGGCATAGGCAACTCCATCAATCTGAGTCTGCCCATAGCTAACCACATAGTTTCCTTGTCCCAAGAGCTGGAAAACAAAGTCGAAAGTAACACCATGTTCAGCCACATAATTTTTATAGGCCTGACTTCCTTGTCCAATCTCATGATTATGCTGAATCAAATCGTCTGCCACAAAATCTTCCCACAGATCAAGTTCCTTGTTTTGGAAGATTTCTGTCAAGAAACGGCGAACAGTTTTTTTATTTTCTGCTGTCTTATCCAAATCCTTGATCTCAAAATCTCCAAAAATCTGGTCTAATTGGTCATTTTCAGGTGTTCGATAGTAGTCAATCACATCCCAATGCTCCACGATACGACCATTCTCATCCGCACGGAAAGTATCCGTCGTCACCCATTGAGCTTCCCCACCATTGAGATATTGATGAACATGGACGAAGACTAGATTGCCGTCTTCAATAGTGCGAACAATTTTCATCTCACGCTCGGGATGGCGCTCAAAGAAATTTGCAAAGAAAGCCGCAAAACCTTCTTTCCCATCTGGCACACCTGTAGAGTGCTGAATGTAGGTATCTCCTACAGATTGGGCTTGAGCCTCAGCAACACACCCGTCTTGAATGGCATGAATATATAAATTTTGCGCATTTTGGACTTGTTTTGACATGATTTAATCCTCTTTTTCTTTCTCTTTCAGATTGGCTAAAATACGTTCCTGATAATTTTCAAACTGGCGAATTTCTTCCTCTGAGAATCCTTTATAAAAAATAGCATCCAACTTTTGACTGATGCGATGGCCAACTTCTTTCTGGAACCAACCCCGCTCAGTCAATTTGACGTATTTTTTTCGCTTGTCTGAACCACACTGACTAAAGGTCACCAAACCCTGCTCTTCCAACTTTTTCAGCATCGTCGTTAGCGTATTGTTAGCAAGACCAGTCGCAAGCGCAATATCTGTCGCCGTAGCGCAACCTGTCTCACTATTCCATAACACCGTGAGAATCTTGCCCTGTTCACTCCGATAAAGAGGCTCAGGATCCTGACTCAGTAACTTTTGAAAAATCCGCCCATTCAACAAACGAATATGATGGGCAACTAAATGACTATCTTTCATACTTCCTCCAATTTATTTCTATATCGAATTTTTCTCTATTGTAACACCTTTCGTTCCATCTGTCAACTATTTCGATTTAGAAATAATTTTCGACAACAAAAAAAGACCTCCTACCTAGAGTAGAAGATCTTCACTATTTATTAACTTAATCTGTCATTTCGGACACCAAGGTTCGATGTTCCAGTGGTAGACTGCACATAACCAACAAGAAGATGAATCCTGACTGAACCCAAAAGAGCGCCAAGTCAAAAATCCCATGTACAGCGACTACTGTAAGGAAGGAGAGATAAAGACCGATAATTGGTCGTTTACCAGACTCCTGACTCATATCCATCATCATGTGAACCGGGATAACCGAAGAAATGGATAAGAGAATGGTTCCAATCAAACCATAACTTAAAATAGTATCAATGTAAAGACTATGCGCGTGCTCGTGGTAGGGTGCATGGATTCTCGGATAGGAATTCATATAGGTCAGTGGACCCTCACCCCAGATCGGATTTTGCTTGAACAAAGTCATACCCGCATTCCAGATTGAAACACGCTCCTCCATTGAAGAATCTAGTGTTCCCATACGGACACCCAAATCGCTTGAGAAGAGGAAACAAAGGCCAATCCCAAAAACTCCAATACTGAGCCAGAAGGCACGCCAGTTTTTAATGGTTGTAAAGAGATAAATGATGGCACCAGCGATGATGGCAGGAAAGGCTGTTCTATTTTGCGTAAAATTCAAACCAAATAGATTCACAAAACCTGCTAGCACACAAAATATTTTCAACCATCTTAACTTCGTCGTTGTAAAGAGGTAAAAGGCAATCATGATACAGAAGCAACAAATGATCCCATAGTAGTTCGGATTAAAGAAGGTCACCTCTGCACGATTCTGGTGCCATACTTGCATATTGGGCGAAAGAAAGGCATAGTTAAATTTCTTTACAATTTGGAAATGCTCCAAAGTAGCAAAAGCGGCAGAGACAACACTACCAAACAAGATTGTCTGCAGTATCAGTCGAAAGAAAGCATGCGTCAGACGCTTCTGATAAAAACTAAAGAAAATAAGAAATAGGAGCATCAGGAAAGATGCTGCTAAACCAAGCCAGTTCTTGGCGACGATGGAGATGATACTACTGTAGGCAATAAAAAAGAGAAGTACAGGATGTTTGGCCAATCCTTTGATAATTCCCTTCATCTCCCCAGTAACAAGTAAACCTATCAAATATAAAGCAAAGAGGGCTAAGAACAAATAAAAAGGTAAAAAGATACTCATGATCATCAGATACAAAAAGAAATCTTTTTTCGAAAGCCCTCTTATCTTATCCAGTAATCCAATTGATTTCAAAACGGATCCTTTCTGTTCTGGATTTCTCCAGAAGATAAATGCTAAACTATCTTTTAATTTTACCATTTTTTCCGTCATTTGGGAACAATGAACACGTTTTCGCCACAAAAAAACTCTTTCATTAATATAGCACTAGAACTGAATTTTTCTGCCGTTTTCCACTACCTGATAGGTCTGACTTTGCAGATCAATTTCTGCTACTGCTGTTACAGACTTGTCTTTATTTTGACGTTTAATCACAATGCTGCATTCCGTTGGTGTTTCCACCTCTATAGTTCCTTCTATATCAAAGGCCTCTGACCGATTACGGAAAGAAAATAGATTGAGAAGAGACTTCACCACAGGACGTTGAACTTCTTCTGCTATTTCCTCATTGCTATAGTAATGACGATTAATATTTCGACCTTCCTTAGTTTCTTCTAATAATTTCAAGTCATTTTTTCCTGCTAATAGACCCACATAGTAAACCTGAGGAATGCCTGGAGCAAAAGCTTGAATCAGACGAGCGAGGAAGTACTTGACATCATCATCTCCAAGAGCAGAATAGTAGGTTGAATTGATTTGGTAGATGTCTAGATTATTATACTCTGCACTAGAGTACTTACGTTTGACATTCGCTCCAACCTTATAGAGCTCATTGGAAGCATAGTCAATTTCCTCATCGGTCAGGATATCCTTGACATCCACCACTCCAATCCCATCATGGGTGTCTAGCGTCGTAAATTGCTTCATCGGGCTCATCTTTAACCACTTTGCCAAACGCTCTGTTCTGGAACTGTAAAGAGTATAAAGGGTCACCATTGGAAGGGCAAAATCGTAAACATAGTAATCATGATCCGCTATTTTAAATTGAATCGAATAGTGTTCATGAATCTCAGGTAAGAGCTCTGTCCCATACTCGGCAGCGATATCTCTAACTTTGTCCAATAAATTCTAAATATCTGGTTCCACAAAGAAATCATTGGTATCCAATTTCTTCACTGCATAAGCAAAGGCATCTAGACGAATCAAATCACACCCGTTACTTGCTAGATGTTGAATGGTCTTACGGATGAATCCCATCGTTACTTCTTTGGTCACATCAAGATCAATTTGCTCCTCACCAAAAGTATTCCACAAATGTTCTACTGAACCATCTGCAAAAAGAATCTCTTGTTTTGGAGCGCGATCCTTACGTTTGTAAATTAAATCTACATCAACCTGTGTCGGACGATTTTCTGGCCAAAACTTGTCCCAGTTTAAAAAGAGATCTTTAAATTCACTGGCTTCATGTTTTTCTTGATAGTCCTTATAATATTTAGATTGACGAGAAATATGGTTAATCATAAAGTCAAACATAAGATAATATTTCTCACCTAAACGCTTAACGTCCTCCCAATCACCAAAAGCTGAATCCACTTCTTCATAGTCAACTGGCGCAAATCCACGATCACCTGTTGATGGGAAAAATGGTAGAAGGTGAACTCCTCCAATAGCATCACCAAAATGTTCTTCCAGATTCGCATATAAGTCTTTAAGGTTATTTCCAAGACTATCTGAGTAAGTAATCAACATAGTTTTATTTTGAATGGTCATAGATGTTCTCCTTTTTCTGATGAAAGCCAAGTCTTATATGACCTGGCTTCGTAAATGAAAGATATTTTTAGATTTTTGTTCATATCGAACTCGTACTAATATAGACTGCAAGCAACTAAGTACGACTTTCTTGTCTTCTACATAGAATTGTCAATAAGCTGAACCGTTCGTCTATGTATGGAATTATAGATTCCCTAAGCACTTTCTTACTTCACTGCCCCGTTACTCATTCCTGAAATGATATGTTTTTGGAAGATGAGGTAGACAATGGTTATCGTTACAATTCCCACAATATAAGATGCAAAACTTGGGCCATAGTCATTGAAGTACTGACCTTGATAGTTGTATTGGAAGAGAGGTAAAGTCCACATCTTGGAATCCTTATTCAGAATCAACAGTGGCAACATAAAGTCATTCCAGAACCAGAGTGCATTGATAATCAAGGTTGTCGCATGCATGGGTTTCAGCATTGGAAAAATGATTCGACGATAAATTGTAAAACGATCAGCCCCATCGATTTCCGCAGCTTCATCCAAACTATCTGGTACACTGATTTTTATATAACCAACATACAAGAAGAGAGTCTGTGGAATAGCATAAGTTAGGTAGAGTATTACTAGCCCCCACATATTTGCTAGACCGAGTTTACTCATCATAACTGTGATAGGAATCATAATCACCTGAAATGGAACAAATATACCTAAAATCAAGAGCGAATACATAATTGCAAAGGCTTTTTTCTTGGACATATTTCGAGCAATGGAATAAGCTGCAGCTGGTATAAAGAAAGCTACTACAATCAATGATAACACCGTAATAACAGCTGAATTCCAGAAATAGCCTCCAATCCCATCCGAAATCAAGCGTTCATAGTTACTTAATGTAAAAGGGTTGGGCAAACTAAAGAAATGATTCATGATATCCTTGGTTGTCTTGAAAGAACTAAATACCGTTACCAACAAAGGAACAAGTATAAGAATACCACCGACTATCAAGAGGACATATTTCCAAAACTGATTCAATTTTTCTTCTTTTTTCATGTGTAGGACTCCTCTATTAGATTTCAAATTTCTTTGATAGCTTGATTTGGATAAGAGAAACAATTCCAATAATTAAGAATAAAATCAAGGCAATTGCATTCGCATATCCATATTGATTACTCTTGAAAGCATAGTTGTAGACTAAAAGTCCAAGAGACGTTGTAGCATTATTTGGACCACCACTCGTCAAGGCAAAAATTTGGTCAAAGGCTGTCAAACCAGACTTAAGAGCCAGAATAAAAACCATAGAAATCGTTGGTAGTAAATAGGGTAATTCAATCTTCCAAAAGGTTTGTTTACTTGTTGCACCATCAATTGATGCCGCCTCTAAAATATCAGTTGGGATACTCTGAAGACCCGCAAGAAAGAGAATGATTGGCATTGCTACTCCTTGCCATAGAAGAACAAAAATAGTTGCCACTACCGCTCCGACAGGTGTCCCCAATAGACTCTCTTGTAAAAAACCAATCCCTAAAATTCTTCCAATCGTTGGAAGACCATAGTTGAAGAATTGTTTAAAAATCAAGGAAACTGTCAAACCAGATAAAACAGCTGGGAAAAAGAACCAAGCTCTAAAGAAGGTCTGTCCCTTCATCTTAGAATTTAAGGCTCGTGCCACAACCATCCCAATCGTAATCTCTCCAATAATCAATGCCAGAGTTAAAATCAAAGTAAAGGCTATGGCTGTGAAGAATTTCCCATCAATCATCAGCAATTTGTAGTTATTCAAACCAACAAATTTGTAATTATAGGTCAATCCAGTCCAGTTAGTCAAACTATAGAAAGCACCTTGCACCATCGGAAAGTAAAAGAAGATCGCTTGTAATGCAAGCGGGATGAGCAAAAAAGTCCAACCCCAGTATTTATTTAAAAATTTTCGAATAGCCATATCATCTTAACTCCTATTCTAGTCCAAATCTGCCTTCATTGGATTAAAGAAAGCATTGAGATTGTTTGCCATATTTTTCAGATTTTTATCCATCAAGTAACCTGCACTTAGATTAAAAAAATCTTCTTCAGAGTTCCAGTGTTGGCCCAACCAAACATAATGTTTGTCCGTAAAGGCCAGTTTAGAAATATCTGCAAGCGCTGAGTCTTCTTTTTCCTGTATGCCTTTTACAGCAACTGGTGATCCATCTACATCATAATATGACTGCATAGCTTTTGGACTAGTCATATAGCTGATAAATTCTTCGGTTTCTTTCGGATGTTTGGTAGTAGCTGAAGTTGATAATGCCATGTCCCCTGCACCAACAGTAACTTCTTTTCCTACTTCTTCTCCTGGGAAGGCAAACATCCCCACCTCAAATTTTGGATCCTGTTGATTAATTGCCGCTAATGCCCATGATCCTTGTGGCATCATCAAGGCTGTTTCACTCGAAAATGCTACCACCGCATCATTATAAGAAGCACCACGCCAACCATCTTGAGCATTATCTGCCAATAAATCTAGTCGTTCTGCATCGGCTTTTAAAATAGCATCATCTGCAGAGATAGCGTTTGGTTTTGAAAAGCGAAGGTAGTTATTAGCCTCGTCTCCACTACCTGTAATAGTAATGAGAGAAAGTTGGTGGTAACCATTTAATGTCCAGCCTTCATTGCCTGCGACCGCAAATGGAGAATTCCCACTATCTTTTATTTTTTTAACAATCTCTTGAAACTCTTTAAAAGTCTTCGGTTCCTCAAGTCCTAATTCTTTAAACTTCGTTTTATTGTAATAGATTCCATAAAGGTTGGCTGTTAAAGGCACACTATAAACCTTGTTATTGATTGCATACTTTTCGGCATAGTCGTTCTTGATGTTCTCAAGATAAGATTTCCCTGTCATATCTGCAAAATAACCTGCTTTTGCCCATTCCTGAAAATCCATATTTTGAGGATAGATATTAATAATATCTGGAACATCTCCTGATAAAATCCGAGTTTTCAGAACAATTCCAGCTGCGGGTACTGTAGTCAGCTTCACATCAATTTTAGGGTGTTCCTTTTCAAAATCATCCACTATCCTTTGCAAGGTATCCGCCATCTCGGTCTTCTGGTTAAAAAACTCAATCGTTACCTTGCCATCAGTTGACTCCTCTTGGCTACTGCAAGCTGACAGTCCCAAAAGGCAGAGTCCTGTAGTAGCAATTAAGCTCATCTTTTTATACCATCTCATGATTTTATCTCCTTATCTTCTAATGAAATGTAACTGCCTGCTGAGATAATCTCCCTGCGGAAGCTCCATAGTAATACCCGCATACATGAGTTCTGCACCTGAGTAAACTACACCATTTTCCTGTAATTCATACCGTCCCTCTTCATCCAAATCTTTTAACTTTAAAGTTGTTTCCATTGTTTCAACAACTGATAAGACTCGGACGTAGGTTACAATCGTTTGATTTCCATAGTTAAATTGTACAGCTGCTTCATTGAATTCAGCATCGGGATTGATCAACCTATACTGGTTTCCCAACTGGACTACTGGCCGCAATTCTTTATACAAGTTCACCTGATTAGCAATCTCAGCCTTCTCTTCATTTGATAAACTTGTCAAATCAAGCTCATAGCCCAGATTTCCCATCATTGCCACATGACCACGAGTTTCCAATGGTGTCATTCGTCCCATCTGATGATTTGGTACTGCTGACACATGAGCTCCCATGGAAATGGTTGGATAGAGATAGGATGAGCCGTATTGAATTGGTAAACGTGCAATGGCATCAGTATTATCACTAGCCCAGACTTGTGGGAAATAGCGCATCATGCCAAGATCATTTCGTCCACCACCACCAGAGCAGGACTCAAAGAGAATATGGCTGTGCTTCTCTGTTAGATAAGAAACAAGTTCATAAAGTCCCATCATGTACTGATGAGATTGCATCTGAGTTTCCAGATAAGCTGAACCATTCCCTAAGTTAGTGATATTGCGGTTCATATCCCATTTGATGTAGTCAATTTTATGATGAGAGAGGAGTTCATCTAAAACATTTTTCAAATATCCTACTACCTGTGGATTGGCAAGATTAAGAACTAATTGATTTCTAGAATAGGTATGCTCATATCCTGGAACCTGAATAGCCCAGTCAGGATGTTTACGATACAAATCACTATCAACAGAAATCATTTCAGGTTCTAACCAAAGCCCAAACTGCAAACCTCTTTCATGGATAGCTGAAATCAGACTTTCAAGACTTCCACCCAGTTTTTTCTCATTAACAACCCAATCACCTAAAGCCCGATTATCATCAAAGCGATTGCCAAACCACCCATCATCTAATACAAAAAGTTCAATTCCAACTTTCTTAGCCTCATCTGCCAACTCTAACAGTTTTTCTCTCTGAAAGTCAAAGTAAGTTGCTTCCCAGTTATTGATTAGAATTGGACGTTCTTTTTTAGAAAACTGACTTGGCATAATGTGCTTAAGTACAAAATTCTGACTTTCATGACTGATACCAGTTAATCCCTTATCTGAATGGGTCACTAAAGCTACCGGTGTTTCAAAATTTTCCTCAGGATTTAACTTCCAAGAAAAGTTTTCCGGGTTAATGCCAATAGCCACCCGAACTTCATTCAATTGATTCTTTTGAACAAAAGCTTCAAAGTTTCCACTATACAGTAGTTGCAGAGCACACACATTCCCAGCATCCTCTGTGACTCCTTGATCACATAGTAGAAGAGCTGGTGTTTGAGCATGACCAGAAGCACCACGGTTCGAACTAATTGAAAAGATTCCTTGTTCTACCTGTTGACGCCGGACAGTCTTTTCACGAGCATAAGCTCCCTGTAAAGTCACTATTTCGTAAGCTGCAGCAGGAAAATCAGCCATAAAAGAAAAGTCCTTATGGATGACAACTTCCTGATTACTATTATTTTCCAATTTGCTGTAGCTAGCAATTGTCGCATCATTATCAAAAGCAGTATAATACAAAGTAAGACTAAGTTGAGCCTTAGAATCTTTTAAAATCAAGGCAAGAGTCTCTGTATCGTCCATGCTATGTGGAGAAGGTAAAACCTGTGGACCATTCTGACCTTTTAAAATCTTTGCTTCTACAAATCGAAAGTCTGTTACTTCAGTTGCATCATGCTGAACCTGTAAGGTTGGTTTTCTAAAGTCACCCAAACCATGTTGTCCAAAAATTTGACGTTGCGTATCCAAACTAAAGGTTCGATTAGTAGCTATGGGATTACCAGAAAAAGCATGATCGCGTTCGTAAACACTATTAGCCTCTCTATAGTTCTTAATAGTCTTTCCTAAATGTTTTAATAATAAGAACCCATCCCTATTTTCAATAATTAAACTTAAACCTTTACTCTCAACGTAAAATAGATTATTCTCTATTCGAACTCCCATATATTTCACCTCTTCGATTTCTTGATAAAATTTTATCACATAAAAGCGCTTTCTAAAATAGAGAAATGTCTACAAAGTATGGTAAAATGTTAGGTGGGAGGTGGCATATGCTCGTTTTTTCAGAATACCAGACAGGAACAATTGATCTTTCTCTTAGCTTTTACGGTTATGAAGAATGTACGCCTAACTACTCTTTTGGCCCAGCTATTCGAGATACCTATGTACTACATTACATTACTAAAGGAAAAGGTCAATTCCATTATAAGGGTAAAATTGTTGATTTAAAGGCAGGAGATTTCTTTTTACTAAAACCAGACGAATTAACCTTTTATAAAGCAGATAGCCAGGATCCTTGGGCTTACTACTGGTTGGGGATTACTGGAGGGAGGGCACCTGACTATTTTGCTCTGTCTCAAATTTCTGATCAATCCTACCTCATCCAATCAAAAAACTGTCATACGCATACAACTGCAAAACTCGTTGATAGTATTGTCCGTTTCGCTCAGATAACAAAATCAAATGAATTGGCTCAACTCCACATCATGGGACAACTTCATGAATTGATGTTTCATCTAGGAACTATTGCTCCCAATCAGAAAAAAGAGAATATTTCATCAACCCACCAACTCTATCTTGACTGCAAACGATTGATAGATAGTCACTATCCACAATCGCTCACCATTCAAGATTTAGCTAAAGAGCTATCAGTTCATAGAAGTTACTTAACTAGTGTGTTTAAAGAATTTCACCAACTCTCTCCAAAAGAATATTTGCTTTTCGTTCGAATGAATCGTGCGCAACAGTTACTAGAACATACCAACGAAACGATCAAAGTCATTGCATACTCCGTGGGTTTCTCAGATCCACTACATTTTTCAAAAGCCTACAAACAGTTTTTTCATAAAACACCGAGTCAAACTCGAAAAGAACTCTCTCACTCCCTCTTAGCTAGAAAGGAAAATCAATGAAATCACACCAACTAGTCTACCAAATATTAGCTAGAGAAAACGACTATGTTAGCGGAGAAAAAATTGCAGAAGAACTGTCGTTAAGTCGTACATCCATCTGGAAAGCAATTCAACGCCTCCAACAAGAAGGGCTCGTGATTGACAGTATTAAAAATAAAGGTTACAAACTTATTCAAGGCGATTTGATCCTACCTGATTTGATTCAAGATAAAACCAACTTAATCATTCTCTACAAACCTGAAACAAAATCTACTCAAACAGATGCAAAAGAAGGTATTGAAGGTGAAAGCCAGGGAAATAGTCTCTATCTTTCTACATGTCAAACAGCAGGTCGTGGTCGCTTTCAACGCCCTTACTACTCTCCTGCTCAGGGAGGCATTTATATGTCATTACATATTCAGCCAAATCTCGCCTATGACCAGCTTCCTGCCTACACATTACTTACAGCAGGTGCCATTTACAAAGCTATTAAAAACCTCACCTTGATTGACGTGGGTATCAAATGGGTAAATGATATCTACTTTAAAAATAAAAAAATAGCAGGTATCCTCACCGAAGCCATGACGTCCGTGGAAACAGGCCTAGTAACAGACGTCATTATCGGCGTCGGAATCAACTTTGCCATCAGCGATTTTCCCAAAGAGATAAAAGAAAAAGCTGGAAGTCTCTTTACACCACCAGCTCCTATCACACGAAACGAACTAATCTCAGAAATTTGGCGTTGTTTCTACCAAACAGCACCCGAAGAACTACTCTATCTTTATAAAGAACACTCTCTTATTCTAGGAAGAGAGGTCAGTTTTATCCAAGATCGGACTGAAAAAAAAGGAGTCGCCAAGGACATCTCCGACAAAGGACAACTCCTTATCCAGCTTGATGACCAGACAGAAATCTGGCTCAATAGTGGTGAAATCTCACTCACTAGCTGGACTTAATAACAGCACTATATGCAACTAGCAACATATAGTGCTTTTTGAATGCAGAAAGCAACTGATATATAAATAACTGGCTTCCTACCAACACTTTACAGGTGAATAGCTTTCGAGGCATTCTTTTTATATGCCGTACTATGTACCAAAGAAGCTCCATAGCAGTGATTCTCATATCCAAGCATAATCAATGGCAGCGCAAAAACTTTAACAGCATATAAAAGCAGCCAAAACATAAAGACTTCAGCTTTTATATTCACCAAATTTTTACTAAACATCTCGTACAAGAACCATGCATTTAAAGCCATATTGAAGAGACTTGCCAACGTTGCTGAGACTATATTGGTTTTCAATTTTGGATGATAACATTTAGCCACATATAAGGCCAATATTGAAATATTATAAAGGCAAATCGGTTGATAATTTTCTCTATAAATAACCAGCGTCTTACGATTATAGAACAGGAAACCATGAGGTCCATGATGATATTCATTTATCCAGACATGGCTAAGACCTCTAATCTCATTCCAATCTACAAATAAATCAATTTTTCTTAGATAAATCCCAGTTTTATGGATTGAACACTTCCATTTGAACATGAAAGATAAAAGAAAAGTAAGGAGCAAAACCACAACTGTAACAATCCTCAACTCCTCTTGCCCGATAGTCAAGGATAGGTTAAAAAAGCGAATTTGCGCTTTTTTTGCATCTACGATCATTGAAATCACAGTTAGAAATACTACAAAGATAAATAGTATAAATCTATAAAAAATACTATGAAATTTTACTCCATTTTTCATATTGATTATCCCCCAGCCACTTAAAGTCCCTAACCCTAGTATACCACTAAATCTAGTCTATTTATGATTTTTCTAGTATGAAAGTTACTGAAACAGCATTAGATAATAGAGCTCTATAATTCTGTAGTGAGTAAAACCACTATGGAGATTATGTGGCCTAAAAAAAGTCCCAAAAGATCTATAATGAAAAGCGACCAAACCATCATTAGAAAGAATCATATGGAACCATTACATTTTATCACAAAATTACTAGACATTAAAGACCCTAATATCCAGATTATATCATTAATATGAATACCTACAAGGAAATCATCGCTAAGCTAGATTAACCAGCACCTAAATGTCCTCACTGCCAAGGAAAAATGGCTAAATATTACTCCAAAAAGGAATCTAAAATACCTTACCTAGAATGTGCGAGATACAAAAGGCTGATTCGATTGAGAAAACGGCGTTTCCGCTGTAAAGTCTGTGGAAAAATGGCTGTCGTAGAGACTCCCTTAGGCAAGAAAAATCACCAAATCGCTCAAAAATTAATCGAGAAAGTCCCTATAACAGCCATCGCTGAAAGCTTGGCTATCTCCACTTCCACCGTCATTCGTAAACTGAAAGAGCTTAAATTCAAGACAGATTTATCTTATCTTCCAACTCACATGTCTTGGGATAAATACAGCTTCAAGAAAGGCAAGATGAGCTTCATTGCACAAGATTTTGATTCAAATAAGATCCTAGCCATCTTAGACGGACGGACTCAAGCAACGATTCTCAATCATTTCCTTCGTTATTCTAGACAGGTCCGAAATGGAGTGAAAGTCATTACAATGGACATGTTTAGCCCCTACTACGACATCGCTAAGAAACTCTTTCCTTCTACGAAAAGTCCTCGATCGCTTCCACATTGTGCAACATCTTAACCGTGCTATGAGCCGTGTTCGTGTTCAAATCATGAACCAATTCGATAAAAAATCCCATGAATACAAGGCTATCAAACGTTACTGGAAGCTCATTCAACAAGATAGTCGTAAATTGAGTGATAAGCGATTTTAACGCCCTACTTTTCGTATGCACTTGACGAATAAAGAGATTCTAGACAAACTATTGAGCTATTCAGAATACTTGAAACACCACTATCATCTCTATCAACTCTTACTTTTTCACTTTCAAAACAAGGAAAAGGAATCGGAGAAACTCTTCAGACTCATTGAGGACAATCTAAAGCAGGTTCATCCTCTTTTTCAGACTGTCTTTAAAACTTTTCTCAAGGATAAAGAGAAAATTATCAACGGCCTTCAACTACCCTATTCTAACGCCAAATTGGAAGCCACTAATAATCTCATCAAACTCATCAAACGCAATGCCTTTGGATTTCGGAACTTTGAAAACTTCAAAAAACGGATTTTTATCACTCTGAACATCAAAAAAGAAAGGACGAAATGTGTCCTTTCTAGATCTTAGCTGACTTCAACCCACTACAGTTGACAAAGAGCCAAAAAAAGGAGAGTGCCAATGTGGCTCTCTCCAGAATATAACTTTTTACCAACCCACTAGAGTTGATAAAGATTCTCAAATTATATCACGGAGAATGGGGGATTCGAACCCCCGCGCCAGTTACCCGACCTAACGATTTAGCAAACCGTCCTCTTCAGCCTCTTGAGTAATTCTCCAAAATATTAATTAATAAGTTTATATGAACTCCCCATACTCACGTCACAGCACTCTGTATACGGAGAATGGGGGATTCGAACCCCCGCGCCAGTTACCCGACCTAACGATTTAGCAAACCGTCCTCTTCAGCCTCTTGAGTAATTCTCCTATTAATGGGCACGAGTGGACTCGAACCACCGACCTCACGCTTATCAGGCGTGCGCTCTAACCACCTGAGCTACGCGCCCAAGTTAAAAACTTGGTAATTTGAACAAAGTTCAAAGCGGGTGACGAGAATCGAACTCGCGACAACAGCTTGGAAGGCTGTAGTTTTACCACTAAACTACACCCGCATAACCATTATAAAATGGCGCGAGACGGAATCGAACCGCCGACACATGGAGCTTCAATCCATTGCTCTACCAACTGAGCTACCGAGCCAAATTGCGGGAGCAGGATTTGAACCTACGACCTTCGGGTTATGAGCCCGACGAGCTACCGAGCTGCTCCATCCCGCGTTAATAATAAAAAGGAGGATGTGGGATTCGAACCCACGCACGCTTTTACACGCCTGACGGTTTTCAAGACCGTTCCCTTCAGCCAGACTTGGGTAATCCTCCAAAATATACAATGGACCTTGTAGGACTTGAACCTACGACCACTCGGTTATGAGCCGAGAGCTCTAACCAGCTGAGCTAAAGGTCCAACAAGATCTTTATAGCGGCGAAGGGGATCGAACCCCCGACCTCCCGGGTATGAACCGGACGCTCTAGCCAGCTGAGCTACACCGCCATCAATCGGGAAGACAGGATTCGAACCTGCGACACCTTGGTCCCAAACCAAGTACTCTACCAAGCTGAGCTACTTCCCGAGTTAAATAGAAAAAATGCACCCTAGAGGATTCGAACCTCTAACCGCCTGATTCGTAGTCAGGTACTCTATCCAGTTGAGCTAAGGGTGCTCATTATTATATGCCGAGGACCGGGATCGAACCGGTACGATCGTTTCCAATCGCAGGATTTTAAGTCCTGTGCGTCTGCCAGTTCCGCCACCCCGGCCTCTCTAAGCGAACGACGGGATTCGAACCCGCGACCCCCACCTTGGCAAGGTGGTGTTCTACCACTGAACTACGTTCGCATCGACCTCTTCTAGTTTTAATGCCGGCTACATGACTTGAACACGCGACCCTCTGATTACAAATCAGATGCTCTACCAACTGAGCTAAGCCGGCTAATTTCTACTATGCGGGTTAAGGGACTTGAACCCCCACGCCGTTAAGCGCCAGATCCTAAATCTGGTGCGTCTGCCAATTCCGCCAAACCCGCAAATATGACCCGTACTGGGCTCGAACCAGTGACCCATTGATTAAAAGTCAATTGCTCTACCAACTGAGCTAACGAGTCTAAAATAACTTCCGTTATCTTACGGTCCCGACGGGAATCGAACCCGCGATCTTCGCCGTGACAGGGCGACGTGATAACCGCTACACTACGGGACCTATGGGAGTTAACGGGATCGAACCGCTGACCCTCTGCTTGTAAGGCAGATGCTCTCCCAGCTGAGCTAAACTCCCAAAGGGCGGAGTCTAGCTCAGCCAACGGTGAGAAACTTCGTTTCTCTCATCCGCCGATTGTAATTTCGATTTCCTCTCAATTACAACTAAGCTAAACTCCCTAGAGCTAAGCGACTTCCATATCTCACAGGGGGCAACCCCCAACTACTTCCGGCGTTCTAGGGCTTAACTGCTGTGTTCGGCATGGGTACAGGTGTATCTCCTAGGCTATCGTCACTTAACTCTGAGTAATACCTACTCAAAATTGAATATCTATCAAATACCAAGAAAACCTTACACTTCGTATTCTCAGTTACTTTGGATAAGTCCTCGAGCTATTAGTATTAGTCCGCTACATGTGTCGCCACACTTCC
>NZ_RJNK01000009.1:0-49505 GCF_003942585.1 Streptococcus oralis
CTCGAAGCGATAAGTAGCTTGATACTTGTTGGCTTTAAAGGCCCATTTTCCTACAAACTCTACATTGGACTTGTTGACTACAGCACTAGCTGCATTGTAACCCTTGAAGGTCCAAGTGCCGTCGTTCACACTATCTGTGTATGTGATTTGAGATGGTTGCTTAGCGGAAACAGTATTTCCATTTTCATATGTTGCACTGTCGCTTGGGGTCAAGGCTGCGATGGCTGCTGGAAGAGCTTTATCTGCTGTCTCGCTCTCGAAGCGATAAGTAGCTTGATACTTGTTAGCTACAAATGACCACTTACCTGTGAAGGTCAGATCAGCCTTTCTCACAATCTTACTTTTGGCATCATAACCAACGAAAGTCCAGGTACCATCGTTCATATCATCTTTGTAAGTCGTTTTAGTCAACTCTTCTGGTACAACTTTTTGCATGTTGTAATAGCTTGAGCTATCTTTCGGTGCTTTCTTCTGGATAAATTCAGGCAAATTAACACCAGACGTAGCACTTACAAAAGTATAGCTTACATGATGCGGTCTAGGCGTTACTTCCCAGATACCCGTAAATGTCACGCGCTTGCCATTATAGGTCGCATTCTTCTGATCGTAACCTTTGAAGGTCCAGACATAGTCTTTTTCTTCTTCAGCTACTGATTCTTTAGCAGGTTGTTTGGCTACAATGGTGTCACCAACCTTATAAGAAGCCTTATCATTTGGAAGCATTCCCAAAATACTTTGTGGCAATGGAACACCTGCTTTAGATGATTTGAATACATATTCTGGATTTGGAGTAGGTACCCAGCTTCCAAGGAAAGTCTGTCTGCCTTCTCCTACAACAATTTTTTCTTTATCGTATCCTGCAAATGTCCAAGTCACTTTATTCGCTGTATCAACATAAGTCGTTTCACTTGGTTGTTCAGCCAGAATTTCCTTAGGATATAACTTGTAATCATAAGGATTTTTCGGAGTCAACTTGGTGATATGATCTGGTAGTGCAAAAGCAGGATTGGTTGATTGGAACTGATAATCTATACCATTCGGCGTAAAGCTCCAAGCTCCTGTGATGGTCTTCACTTTCGTACCTGCAATAGCTTTTCCATATTTCGCTGTATCAAAACCATGGAAAGTCCAAGTACCTGTCGGAACAGTTACTGTGGTTGTGTCAAGTTTGCTTGCATCTTTGTAATCATCAGCTCGTGCAACGAAATCAGTGCCAGCTGGAAGCATATCACGAATCTTATTTGGAAGAGGATACGCAGGAGTCGAGTTAGTGAATTTATACTCCACTCTGTAGATCGTATCAGACTGATCAGTAGGAACCAAAATCCATCTTCCTCTGAAGCGAACATCTTCTGTCCCTACTGTTTTCACACGTGAGGAAATAGTCGTGTTATCATCTTCATAGAAGTCATCAAATACCCAAGTCCCTCTGCCATCAGGATCCTCAAATCTTGTTTTAGATGGCATTTTAACGCGAGCTTTTTCACCCTTGACAAATTCTCTTTCATAAGTGATTAGATCATATAAAGTATGTGGTGGGTAGATTAAATTACCAGAAGAATCTTTTGAATCTGTATAGAAGTCATAGTAGACACTATGTTTTGTCGGTTCAAAGACCCAGTGGAGAGTGTAAGTAGAGTTCTCATCATCAGATGGTTTTTCTATCTTCTCAGGAGCAATAAACTTCCAAGTACCATCATTATCTTCATCTGTGTATGTATAGAAACTTTCAATGACATATCTAACATTATCAGAATAATCTTTCGGAGATGTCGTGATAGGAGCTGGAATTTGTGCCTTCAGATCATCTGGAATAGCCTTCCCTGGGGTATCACTGACAAAGTCAAAGGAAACAGTCTTATCTCTGTGTGGTGCGAAAGACCATTTACCTGTAAAGAGAACTTTATCTTGATTAACAACCTTGCTATTAGCGTCATAGCCATCAAATTTCCAAGTACCCTCGTTATCAAAGTCCATGTAGGTCGTCTCACGTGGATATTCCGCAAATACAGTTTCACCATTATCGTAAGTATTTGTATTACTTGGCGTCAAGGCTTTAACTGCAGCTGGTAGAGATCGACTAGGATCTGAGCTAACAAATTCATAGTTTTCTGAGTACTTATCCGCTACAAAAGTCCAAGTACCTGTAAACTTAAGGTTCCATCCTTTATGATCCCACTCACTTACTGGTTTTTTAGTAAAATCGTAGCCTGTAAAGGTCCAGGTACCCTTGTTAACTGCATCATAGTAGGACTCTTGAGTCGGTCTAACAGACTCAACCATCTCACCTTTCGGGTATTGCTTTCTCTTTGCATACTCCCATTCAGGCATATCTACCGGCTTCAGATTATTGATCTCAGCAGGTAGTGCTTTGCCAGCCGTTCCACTGAGAAACTCGTAAGTCGGTTTCCGAGGAACCCCTTTAAATACAAACTCCAATGGTATTGTAACTTTTGGTATTTCCCCATATGTAGCCGCCCGCTCTAGTTCACGACTGAAGGTTAAATCTACTACATCTTCCTCAAAGGTCCAATTTCCTTCATTTTCCGCATCATAGAAGGGTTTGTAGAGATTTTGAGCTTCATCGTAGCGAAGCAAAGCTGCTACCGTATCCAGTATATTTTTAGGTAAATGCTCATCACGTTTATCAAACTGATTAAGAGAAAGCTTGTAATCGTATAGCTTACTTTCTAGATCTTTTATCTCCTTAGGAAGAGGTAATTTATATTCGTCACGTGAGGTCTTAGGACTACTTGGTAAATGATAAAAATTCTCAAAATCGTGCTGGTTCATAGGTTTGTAGGATACAGTGACATCCTCAAAGTATTTCCAAGTTCCTACGAACTCTACATCGCCATTGTTTGCCACTTTACTTGGAGCATCAAAGCCAGTCAAAGCCCAATAGCCTTTTCGGTTAGGAAATTCTTCTGAAGTATAAAAAACATAGTGAAATTCTTGTGCTTTTACTACTTCACCCTCAGCAAATCTTCTTTTATCTTCTGGACTCCAATTTGCAACATAAGATGGCAAAGTTTTTTCAGGTGATCCACTAACCGCTCTATAGGTAGCCTTATATGGTGTCGGCGTAAATTCCCACTTACCTGTGAAGACAACATCATCTTTGTCAATCACCTGACTATCATGGTCATAGCCCTTAAAGGTCCATCTACCACTTCCATCATACTCTACATAAGTTGTTTCAGTTGGCTGGATGGCTTTTACTTTATCGCCCTTTTTGTAGATTGTTGTGTCTTCTGGCTTCAAGTAGTTCAGACCAAATGGAACCGTTTTTCCTGGTGTAGCACTTTCAAACCAATAAAGTGCTGAGCGAGGAGTCTTATCCTTGTCTGGGATGACTTTCGGATTTTTATCACGAAGACCTGAATTGACAAAGGTCACGAGATTGCGATAAACTTTATCAATTTCTTCTTGCTTTGTTGCAGTTTGAAGCACACTATCAGCAGCTGTCATCACGCCATTCAAGATTTCTAGACTATCGTCTGTCTTACTTGAAAAGTCCTTGCTGCGCAACTCTTTGAGGTAGTTCTCCAAAGTGCTCTTGTTTAGACTAGCATTTGCTGGAGTTGCTTGGGCAGTGCCTGTAGCTGGCTGGCTTGTGCCTGTAGCTGGCTGAGCATTTTTAAAAGCAGTCGAATCTGTCGCTTCACTTGTCTCTGCTACCGCAGATTCAGAAGATTTCAAAGCAACTTGGTTTTCTTTCTGGGATTCTGCTTGCTCTGTTGCAGAAGAGCCCACCGAGACCTGATTCTCTGCCTTATTCTCCACTTGTTCAGTAGCCGTAAGCTCATCAGCTTGAGCTACTTGAGCGGCCCCCATGACCGCAGGCGCAAACAAAAATCCAATCGCAAGTGACACAGTAGCAACTGACAATTTGCGGATTGAATATTTTATCTTTCTATCCTGAAAAAACATTCCAGTCCTCCTTTTATTTCATTATTTTCATTCTATCATAAATAGTTAATATTAGCGATTTTTTTTGACCGTAAATTTTTAAAAACTTATTTGTGGATATTTCCTCATAATATACAAATATACAAAAAACTCCTTCTCCAAAATAGTAATTATAGAGATTTTTGTAAAAAAATGAAAGGAATCTCTTCCTTTCATTTTTTGCTTTTATTTCCAATTTAATACCGCATTCAAACCATAGTGATCGCTGACTTGTGGACTATTCTGACCATCAAAAACTACATGCAAGCTTTCTACTTCTAACTCTTTCGTTGTAAAGACATAGTCAATTCGAAGCGGTTCGGTATTGCCTTTCCAACCATCAATTTCTGGTGGAACTGTATAGCTACCGCTTCTCTCTTTAGCGACCTCAAAAGCATCTTGTAACTCTAGAGGACTAGCTAGAATGGCTTGGTAGCCTTCCTGACCAGCTGGGTTATTGAAATCACCAGCTAAAATCAGAGGTTTGTTCAAATCTTTCAGCACAGCCTCAAATCGTGCCCATTCCTCCTGGAAACCTTTATCCCACCAAGAAAGATGGACACTTGCAAGAGCAAGCTCCTTCCCTTCAACTTCTGTTTCTGCCAAGGCGACACGGCGAGTATGGTAGTCAGTTGGATCATCCACATCTGAAACTAAAATCTCACGTGCTTGAATAGGCGTTTTAGATAAGATTGCCACACCTTCATGGTAGCGGTCATAGCCGATATGATTGTAAGCCCAAGTCCAGTAGTAGCTTCTTCCTTTCTCAGACAATTTTTCAACCAAAAGTCTCACATAGTGGTCTTGATGAATGGGTTCTGCCGCTGGTAAAGCTTGATAAAGATGATCAACCTCCACTTCTGGAGAAGTAATTTCTTGATTGATTTCTTGGAAACAAATCAAATCATAGTCTTTTTCAAGAATATCCTGGAGCAAGAGCTGGAATTTTTCCTCTGCTTCCTTCTCCATCCAACTGTGGGTATTGAGTGTTAAAAATTTCATGCTTTTCTCCTAAAATAAGAGGTTGGAAAACAGCTTCCAACCTCAAGTATATTACAATTCTACTTTAGCAACTGCTGTTTTAGCTGCAAGAGAACCAGTTTGTTCTAATTTAACAGATTTGAGAACATCTCCATTTGTGAAGACAACCACTGTTGAAGTTTCACGACCTGCTGCACGGATAGCATCCAAGTCAGCTGTGACAAGAAGATCACCAGCAGCAACCTTTTGTCCTTCAGAAACGTGAACTGTGAATGGTTTTCCTTCAAGGCTTACAGTATCCAAACCAATGTGAACAAGTACTTCAAGACCTGCTTCAGTCACAAGACCAAGAGCATGTTTTGTAGGGAAGATACTTGATACAGTACCTGTAACTGGAGATACGATATTTCCATTTGCTGGTTCTACCGCAAATCCGTCACCCATCATTTTTTGAGCAAAAACTGGGTCTTTCACTTGTTCCAAGGCAATGACTTGACCATCAGCTACTGAGTAAACTTCCTCAGTTACACCCTTGAAATGTACAGTATTTTGTTGAGCTTCCGTCATTTGGCTTGGAAGAGTTTCAGGAATAACCTCACCTGAGTCAAGGATATCTTGGATATCAGATTTCAATACGTCAGCTTTTGGTCCGTAGATAGCTTGGACGCCTTGTCCTTTCATGACAAGACCCATAGCTCCTTCAGCTTTCCATTGTTCCTCAGTACCAACACGATCTGCATCTTTAACAGTTACACGAAGACGGGTCATACATGCATCTACATCTACGATGTTTGCACGTCCACCAAGAAGGTTAATGACGTTTACAGCTTGAGAAGCAGCTGCAACTTTTGTTTCACCTGAAGCAGCTCCTTCTGAAGCTCCTTCAGCAGTTTCATAGTTTCCGTTACGTCCTGGAGTTGCATAGTTGAATTTTTGAATCATGAAGTTTGCGATAAAGTACATGATTACAGCAAAGAGAACAGTTACCCAGATAAAGTTAACGATATCCATACCAATACCAGCATTAATTGCTAGTGGTGTACGAGTCAAGAATTCAATTGAACCGAATGAGTGGACACGAAGGTGAACAATATCTGCCATAGCAAAGGCAGCACCTTGAACTACTGCATAAACAAGGTAAAGCGGTGTTGCGATGAACATGAACATATACTCGATTGGTTCAGTAACCCCTGTCAAGAATGTTGCAAGAGCTGTCGCAATCATCATACCTTTATATTGATGTTTCTTATCAGCATCGACATTACGGTAGATAGCCACGATCACACCCATCAAGATACCGAATGAACCGATCATTTGTCCAACTTTGAAACGAGCTGGGTGAACAGTATCTAACAATTGTTGGTAGTGACTTGCATCTGTACCTTTAAGGTTAACAAGGTCTGTTACCCATGCAAGCCATAGTGGGTCTTGACCAAATACTTGAGTACCTTTAGCTGCACCAGTTAAAATGTCATAAGTACCACCAAGAGCTGTGTAGTTCATTGGGATAGTCAACATATGGTGAAGACCAAATGGCAAGAGCAAACGTTCCAAAGTACCATACAAGAATGGTGCGAGAACTGGCGCAGTTTCTTGTGAGTTGGCAATCCAGATACCAAAGCTATTGATACCTGTTTGAACTACTGGCCAGAAAGCAGCAAGTAGAATTGCAGCGATTGCTGAACGAAGAATAACAACAAACGGTACAAAACGTTTCCCGTTGAAGAATGAAAGTGCGTCTGGAAGTTTACGGTAGTTGTAGTATTTGTTAAAGGCAGTTGCCCCTACAAAACCTGAGATGATCCCTACGAATACACCCATGTTAAGGGCTGGTGCTTCAAGAACACTGATAAAGTAGTCAGCAACTTTGATTGATCCACCAAATAGTGTTGAAACCATGGCGTTAGGATCTTTTAACATATCTCCTGACACACCAAAGATTGTACCAGTGATACGGTTAATCAAGATGAAGGCAAGACCAGCGGCGAAAGCACCACCAGCGCGCTCTTTAGCCCAGCTTCCTCCAATAGCGAGGGCAAACAAAATATGAAGGTTACCGATAACCCCCCAACCAATTTGCTCTAGTACGCCACCAGTAATAACTAGGGGAGCAAGGTTTGGGTCAATCATTGCAAGTGACTTACCGATTGAAATCATCAATCCAGCGGCTGGCATAACCGCGATAACCACCATCAAAGCCTTACCGAATTTCTGCCAAAACTCGAAAGACAAGACATTTTTGAATGTAGTTTTCATCATTCAAATCTCCTTTATTTTATTTAGGCAAACGTTTTACGAAAACGTTTGCACTTGTTTATAATTTAATTATACCACTTTATTTTTTTTTGTAAAGGCTTTTATAAAAAAAATTTCCGTTTTTCTTAAATTTTTATACAAGTGCTAAAAGAAAAAAGAGAAGCTCAAGAAAACTTCTCTTTTAAAATTGTATTATTTCTAATTTGGTCTGTAAGTTGCATTTATATCCAACTAGATCTTCAAGAATCGACGCATAGAAATGCCTGATCCGATTGCCCCAATGAAAATACCAATCACAAACAATAGGACTGTCATCAAAGGGATAAACACATCTGGTGTAATCATTGACAAGTTTTGCCCCACCAAGGATTTATTGACAGATTGATAAACCATATTGTAAACAAAGAATACAAGGACTGAAGGAATCGCTGCACCTAGTAAGCCGATAAAGGCACCTTCTAGCAAGAATGGACCACGAATATAGCCATTTTTAGCTCCTACTAGACGCATGATTTGAATTTCACGGCTCCGAGAAATAATGGTAATACGGATGGTATTGGAAATGAGGAAGACTGCGATAAAAATCAAGAGCCCTGCAATAACCAATCCCCAAACACGGATAAAGGAAGCCAGTTCGAAAAGTCGTTGAGTGTTGGCTCCACCATCTTGAACTTCTGATACTCCCTCAATTTTCTTAGCTTCTTCAGCTACCGTTTTAACATCACTCGGAGTATTGGTATCAACGATATAGGCATCATAGAGTGGATTAGCGTCTCCTTCAAAGACCTTCCAATCGTCTCCCATCGTTTCAGTCAATTTTTGATACTGCTCTTCCTTGCTTGAAAAAGTGACATTCTTAACACCTTGCATGGCTTTTAAGGCATCATAAACCTTGTGATAGTCATTATTGGTAACTGTCTGACCTTCTTTTTCAATCGTTTCACTATTATCCGCCACATCCTTACGAATGTAAACCATGACACGAACGTTGTTTTCAATATCGGTAGCCAGTTTCGCTGTATTAAAAATTACGGATGCAAACAGGGCAACTAGAGTCAAAGTAATCATGACCGAACTCACTGCTGCTACTGTCATCCAGCCATTTCGTTTTAAACTTTTTAATGATTCAAATAAATGGCGAAAAAATCTACTAATCATCGTATCCATATTCTCCTTTAGCTTCGTCACGAACGACACGGCCATTTTCAATGGCAATGACACGGTGGCGCAAGGTATTTACAATCTGGCTATTGTGGGTCGCCATCAAGACAGTCGTACCTTGGAGATTGATGCGTTCCAACAGATTCATAATTTCCCAAGAATTATCTGGGTCCAAGTTTCCTGTCGGCTCATCGGCAATCAAGACCTTAGGATTGTTCACAATCGCACGAGCAATCGCAATCCGTTGCTGCTCTCCACCTGAGAGTTCGTTAGGGAAAGAACGAACCTTGTGTTTCAAACCGACCAAGTCCAAGACTTCCATAACCCGTTTCTTAATATTGCGACGGTTCTCACCGATTACTTCCATTGCGTAAGCAATATTTTCATAAACAGTTTTCTTTGGCAAGAGTTTGTAATCTTGGAAGACTACCCCAACACTGCGACGGAGTAGAGGGATATCTTTCTTCTTGATTTTAACCAAATTAAAGCCTGCAACTGTTAGGCTCCCTTTTTCAATCTTTACTTCTCGATATAAAGCTCGAATAAAGGTTGACTTCCCTGCTCCAGAAGGCCCAACGATATAGGCAAATTCTCCTGGTTCAATACTAAGAGAGACTCCACGAAGAGCAGTCGTTCCGTTATCGTATTTTTTGACAACATCTCGCATTTCAATGATTGACATGTGAGTTCCTTTCTATTCTTAGCTGATTCGCCACTTAAGATAAGCATCGATGAAACCATCAAGATCTCCATCCATGACCTTATCTACCTGAGCGACTTCAAAGCTCGTACGGTGATCTTTTACCATGGTATAAGGTGTGAAGACATAAGAACGAATCTGACTTCCCCAAGTGATTTCTTTTTTCTCACCTTTAAGGGAATCGACTTCTGCAGCTTTCTTTTCTTGCTCCATTTGATAGAGCTTGGCTTGCAACATCTTCATAGCACGATCTCTATTTCCATACTGGGTACGATCGACCGTTGATTGGACGACAGTTCCCGTAGGAATGTGTGTCAAACGCACACCTGTTGAAACTTTATTGACGTTTTGTCCACCAGCACCACCTGAACGGAAGGTGTCCATTTTGATATCATCTTCACGAATCTCCACTTCGATGGTATCATCCAACTCGGGCATGACTTCCACGGAGGTAAATGAAGTATGGCGACGTTTGGCAGAGTCAAATGGCGAAATACGGACTAAACGGTGAACACCCATTTCTGACTTGAGAAGACCGTAGGCATTTGGACCTTCAAAAGACAAGGTCACAGACTTGATGCCCGCTTCATCACCAGCTTGGTAATCCAAGACTTCTACTTTAAAACCTTTGGCATTTCCATAACGAGTATACATACGGAGCAACATATCACCCCAGTCTTGAGCCTCAGTACCACCAGATCCTGGATGAATCTCCAAGATTGCATTATTATGGTCATAAGGTTCTGACAAGAGAAGCGTCATTTCGTAGCTGGTCATCATCTTATCCAGTTCTGTCAACTGTTCAACCAGTTCATCACGTACAGACTCGTCTTCTACTAAAAAGTCCAATAAAATTTCAACTTCATCCTGCAACTCCTCCATCTTGCGGAAGGTGTTGTAGGTATTTTTTAATTCATTTAATTCTTGCGACGTTTTTTGGGCCGCGATATTATCGTTCCAAAAATCAGGTTCCGTCATCTTGTTTTCCAAGATGGCAATCTCTTCCTCTAGTCCTTCGAGGTCAAAGAGACCCCCTGAAAGAAGCTAATTTTTCACGATTTGCGTCAATTTTTTGACGAATTTCTGAAATGTCCATAAATACTCCTTTATTCACATTGTTTCATTATACCACATTCTCTCATTTCTTTCCATATTTTACTTGTTATTTCAAATTGTATACAAAAAAGAGGGCTTTCACCCTCCATTTTATAACTTTTTAGCAGAGGTTCGAGCAATCTCCTCTACTTGGATACCTTGCGCTTCAAATTTCTCCTTCAGGAAGGTTAAATCAATCGTCCCATCAATTTGAACTTCAATCACGACCTTACCATCCTTGCGAGGAATATTGACTGTGTGTGAAATATTCAGATTTTCTTCTACAATCAAGGTCACAATCTTGCCCAAAACCCCGACTTCATTTTCCGTAATAAACCGAACACGAATTCCTTCCTCGCCGTAGCCAGCGATTTCTAGAAAGGCTTGAAAAACATCACGATCTGTAATCACACCATAAACCTGTTGATTGTCCACAACTGGAAGAATACCGATTTTATTTTTCAGCATAAGATAAGTCGCATCCTCTAGACTTGCATAACCTGACACTGTGATAACATCCCGAATCATGACGTCTTTGACTTTGGTCTTATTGAGAAGATAATTCATCTCATAGATAGAGAGGCTGGTTGCTTTAGATGGACTGGCTTCAGCAATAGTTCCTTCTGTTACAAGACCAACCAATTGATCATTTTCGATAACAGGTAAACGGTGCAAACCTTGCTCGCGCATCAAATCTGCTGCATGTGCTACAGTCGTATCTGGACTGATATAAACTACCTTGCGGGTCATAAAATCTTTAACTGCCATGAGACTTCTCCTTCTTTATTGCTACTATAATTATACACTTTCTTACAAAAACTATCAAACGCTTTCATCTCTTTTTCAAGATTTTGTAACATTCAATCACAAAAAAGAGAGAAATAGCCTTCTCTCTTAAACTTAAATCGTAACGGAATCTCTATCCTTAATCATATAGCGTTTTAAAGAAGTTAAGCTAGCTAGCCAGTACAATAGACCACCAAAGATCGCAGTAAAGCCACTACCAGTTGTGAGCAGGAACATAGGACTCTGGATATGCTTTGTTATAGGGTTGTAAACAAATAGTACCGCAACTAACAAGGAAATGATTACACAAGATAATCCCACCAGGTTAAAGCCATTTGTAAACTCATAGGCGTCATGTCCTTCAAGGAAATAGGCTGAATGCAAATCAAGTTTTCGTTTTCTTAAGATAAAGTAGTCTACGACGATCATTCCGATAATGGGGCCTTGAATATAGGCAGCCAGCGAGATGAAGGAACCGAAGTATTCATCCACTCCTCCCCAAATCGTAAGTAGGCTCACATAAACCATCGCAATCCAAACCATTAGTTTATAGCTCACTTTGGGCATCCCGCTTTTTACAATCATACAGTTCACGTACGATCCTGTCCCCTGGGTTCCAATATTAGCAAAAGCTACCAGTAGTAAACTTAAAAGGGCAAAGGCAGGAGTGCTCAACGTTGAAAGCATCGTCGTTGGATCACTTTCATAGACACCTGTTTTGACAAACATGGCTAGAGCCATCACTCCACCTGTCGCAGCAAAGAATGGCGCAACAACCCCGTATGACAAGGCTGTAGCCCAATAGCCACTACGTTCTGATTTTGCCAAACGTGGCAAGACAAAGGCTTGTGTAGACCAAGAAAAGGCTACAGCCACATTTCCTTCCCCTGACATCATAAAACGTTCAATCGGTGTCAAATTTTCTTGGATGGCAGGCTGGACATTCATAATATCAGTTATAGGAACCGCAACAAAACAGATTCCAACAATGATTAGCCCGACCAATAACAAGGCTACCACCAGAAAGCGATTAGTACCTTTAATCACCTCTGGACCTCCAAGAGCAATCAGCGTTCCAAGGAGAACACAGAGGGTGCCTAGAATCGGTGCCCATACTCCCTTGTCTAAACCAAGTCCAAAATTATTTGCCAAATGAATCATGGAGCTGGCAAAAAGATTGGCGGTAACGGCATACCAACCAAAATTTGCCAGACTAATCACGGTTGATAGAATAGCCACCCCTTTTCTACCTAGAACGGCTCTCAACCAAATCCATAAATCAATTCCATATTTAACCGCAAACAAGATTGGGAGACATTCGATAAAAACCCAGATAATGTTGAAACTAAAAATATTAATCAACATTTGATTAAAGGTCAAATATTGAGCCACATAGGCTCCTTGAGTATAACACCAAGTTGCAATGGCAAAACCACTTGTCGATAAGAAGAGATCCCAGAAAGAATACTGACGATCCTTGTTGGTCATAGGAACGATTCCCGTTATCGTCTCCTGTTGAATAAAGTCATTCATCTTGGACATTTTATTGAATATCTCCTGTCATGGCTAAAATAATCAGAGCATGATTGACTAGAATCATGCCAATTACTAATGTAAAATTAACTTTCAAAAAAGAGGAAGCGAATAGATATAGATTAAGGTTTTCATTTATCCTTAAATCGTAACAGAGTCCCGATCCTTGATCATATAGCGTTTTAACGGAGTTAAGCTAGCTAACCAGTACAATAAACCTCCAAAAATCGCAGTAAAGCCACTACCCGTTGTGATTAAAAAGATTGGGCTTTGAATCTGTGCTGTTACAGGGTTATAAACAAATAGTACTGCAACCAACAAGGAGATAAATACGCAAGACAAGCCAACCAAGTTAAATCCTTTGGTAAACTCGTAAGCATCGTGTCCTTCAAGGAAATAAGCTGAACGCAAATCAAGTTTTCGTTTTCTTAAGATAAAGTAGTCAACAACGATCATACCAATAATTGGTCCCTGAATATAAGCGGCTAGTGAGATGAAGGAACCGAAGTACTCTTCTACCCCTCCCCAGATGGTGAGTAGGCTTACATAAATCATAGCAATCCAAACCATTAGTTTATAGCTTACTTTTGGCATCCCGCTTTTGACAATCATACAGTTCACGTACGATCCTGTACCCTGGGTTCCAATATTGGCAAAGGCTACTAGTAGTAGACTTAAAAGAGCAAAGGCTGGGGTGCTTAGAGTTGATAGCATGGTTGTTGGATCACTTTCATAAACACCTGTTTTGACAAACATGGCTAGAGCCATGACTCCACCTGTCGCAACGAAGAATGGAGCGACAACCCCGTATGATAAGGCTGTAGCCCAATAACCACTGCGTTCTGATTTTGCCAAACGCGGTAAAACCAATGCTTGTGTAGACCAAGAGAAGGCAAAAGCAACATTTCCTTCCCCAGAGAGCATGAAGCGTTCCAAGGGCGTCAAATCTCCTTGGGTAGCTGGTTGAATGTTCATAATGTCAGTGATAGGCACAGCTACAAAACAGATTCCAACTATAATCAGACCGACAATCAACAAGGCGATAACCAAGAAGCGATTGGTCCATTTGATCACTTCTGGACCTCCAAGGGCAATCAGCGTTCCAAGGAGAACACAGAGGGTGCCTAGAATCGGTGCCCATACTCCCTTGTCCAAACCAAGACCAAAATTGTTTGCCAAATGGATCATAGAATTGGCAAAAAGATTAGCCGCAACGGCGTACCAGCCAAAGTTAGCCAAGCTAATAATGGTTGATAGCAAGGCCACCCCTTTTTTTCCTAGGACAGCTCTCAACCAAATCCACAAATCAATTCCATATTTAACCGCAAACAGAATTGGGAGACACTCAATAAAGACCCAGATAATGTTAAAGCTAAAAATATTTATTAACATTTGATTAAAGGTCAAATATTGAGCCACATAAGCTCCTTGGGTATAACACCAAGTTGCAATGGCAAAACCACTTGTCGACAGGAAGAGATCCCAGAAAGAATACTGACGATCCTTGTTGGTCATGGGAACAATTCCCGTTATGGTCTCCTGTTGAATAAAGTCATTCATCTTGGACATTTTATTGAATACCTCCTGTCATGGCTAGGATAATCAGAATAAGGTTAATTAGAACTAAGCCAATGACTATAATAAAATCACTTTTTAGAAACGGCTGAGCAAACACATAGTTTGGTGATTCCATTTCTTCTAGCCTTCTTTTCGTTTCATTTGCTACTAATTCTTCAATTTCTGATGTCGGTTTCATCTCAATTCTCCTCTAAGTATAAATCTAATGCAAGTTTTCCATACTGCTTGGTATAACGATACCAGATATAAAGAAATTCACCTACTGGTTTTCCAACGCTTTCTTGGAACAGGGCCCACAAAAACCAATAATACGAAGTCACTGATACATAGGCAAAATAGTGACGTTTGGTTTTCTTGTCTGGAACTTCTTGTAGATAGATTTCAAGTACCTTTTCAGCTTCTTCTACTGTATAATTTGAACACCCGATAAAGGTTCCTAAATCTCCTGCTGGATCTCCCATACCAGAATATTCCCAATCAATCAAGCTCATTTCGCCAGCTTCATTCAACAAGAAATTCGGGCTATAAGAATCTCCGTGGCAGAGAACCTTTTTCGCTTGATCTTCTTGTAAAAGCTTCTCGAGAACTGAGACATTCTTATCCAACTCTTCAAGCCCGTCAAATTCAAAACGATTGCTAGCCTTTAATTTTCGTCTAAAATCATCAATTCCCTCAAATTGATCAAAAGAATGGTCCGTTTTTTCTCCAGATTGGTGCAAGCATCTCAAGAGCTCCATTGCTTTTGCTACATCATCCCAATTATCATAATCTAGTTGCTTGGCATTAGGGATAAATTCTGAAATTTTCCAGCCCTCATCCTTGTTCATGGCGACAAAAGTACGGTCAATCTTTAATTTTGCAGCAATTTCCATGGAAGCCGCTTCACTAGCACGATCGATATAATTCTCCGTTCCTCTACCCGGATGACGGTAAACATATTTCTTCCCTAGGCAGTCAAATGAAAACGAAGTGTTTGTTAAACCGTCTTTTAGGGGTTTGATATTGACAATATCTGAAGCTACACATCCTAATGTCTTACAGATATTATCAATGATTTCCGAATTAGTATTCACCAAATAGTGTTGATCAAACTGACGCAACTCATCTAGTGAATCAAACTCCTTAACAATATCTGCTGAATAATGCCGAGCTTCCAAAGGAAGCTCCTTGACGTGACGACTATAATAATCTTCCCAGAGCTGTTCGCGATATGGTTCATGCTTAAATTCAGTTTCTAAAATATCTACGAACTTTTCACTAAATGCACGATCAAAATAAACGTGCCCCACCATAGCCCAAGTATTCGTCCCACCGATTTGAATATCGATAATCGTGTGATTGGAGTCTTCCTTAGAGCAGTATTCGTCTGTGTCCCCTTCTGCAAATATAGTCGAATAATAACCCCTGTAAATGTATCGTTCAAACGGATTTTCTACAAAATAATTATCCGAAGAGCAAATATAGGTGTTAGAAAGTTGATCTCTGACTAGCATGAGAGAAGAACAGTTGTTGTACTTGTAGTAATCATTATTCACAACGATTTTAACGCCAAATTTTTCTGCTAGATAGAACATTTTTTCCTGCAGATAGCCTACAATAACTGTAATATCCTCTATCCCAGCTTCTTGCAACTGCTTGATTTCTCTCTCAATCAAACGCTCACCTTTAACTTGAAGCAATCCTTTAGGTAGCTCATAAGACAGAGGAGCAAAGCGGCTACTCATACCTGCAGCCATGATAATGGCATTCTTCACCTGATACGGAGCTAAAGCCTCCTCACCTAAGTCAGTTAAATGATTTTCCTCACTGATCCACTTTTCTTCTTTACATTCCTTGAGAAGATTATTTACCGTCCCCAAAGAGATGTCTAACTGTTCAGCCAATTGTCTCTGCGTAAAGTTTTCGTCTTTGTGAGTCAACAAAAAACGTAAAAGTTTAAATTGTTTTTCTGATAGCATATCTTCAGCCTCTTTTGTTCAATATTTTTATTTATTCCATTATATGATGAACACATACTTTTGTCAAGTTAGATTCTATATTAAGAAAACGGGTGCTCAAATCAAGTCCATCAAAATAGGGACCAAACGAAGAAAGAGCCCCAAATTGGAGCTCTTCAAATTCATATGCCAACTAAAACAATCCAATGGATCGGATGAACACTTACGTAATCCTTATCTGCCGACTAAAAAGGTCCCCCGGACTATAGGGGAATTGCTTCCGCAACTCTCATCCACCGACTAAAACAATCCACTGGATTGTTTTAGCCACCTAGGTATGCTTTTCTGACTTCATCTGATGCTACGAGTTCTTTTCCTGTTCCTGATAGGACAATCTTTCCTGTTTCAAGTACATAACCTCGGTCAGAGATAGCAAGGGCCTTGTTAGCGTTCTGTTCAATTAGGAGAACCGTTGTTCCTTGATTCTGAATATCTTGGATGATATCAAAAATTTCTTGGATAAAGATCGGGGCAAGTCCCATTGACGGCTCATCCAAGAGAAGGAGCTTAGGTGTTGACATGAGCGCGCGTCCCATAGCCAGCATCTGCTGTTCACCACCTGAAAGAGTTGCCGCATCTTGGTTTTTGCGTTCTTCCAGACGAGGGAAACGTGAAAAGACTTTTTTCAAGTTGGCTTGATTTTCTTCACGATTTTTCTTTAAAAAGGCTCCCATTTCTAAGTTTTCCATAACAGTCAATCCTGAAAAAACATGGCGTCCTTCAGGAACTTGTGAAAGGCCACCTGCCACGATTTTTTGCGCTGGCATCTTTTGAATTTCTTTTCCTAAAAATTGAATTTTACCAGCACTTGGACGAACCAAACCTGAAAGGGTACGAAGAATAGTTGTTTTACCAGCACCATTGGCACCGATAAGCGAAACAACTTCTCCTTCATTAACCTCGAAACTTACATCACGAACTGCTTGGATCATACCGTAATGCACAGAGAGGTTTTCAACTTTTAACATAGACATTAGGCTTCACCTCCTAGATAAGCTTCGATAACGCGTTTGTTGTTCTTGATCTCATCCGGAGTACCATGAGCAATCAACCGACCATATTCAAGAACATAGATACGCTCAGTGACTTCCATAACCAAATTCATATCATGTTCGATAAGCATGATGGTAATTTTAAATTCATCTTTGATACGACGGATCAATTCTGTCAATTCAGCCGTTTCTTGTGGATTCATACCAGCTGCAGGTTCATCCAAAAAGAGAATTTTAGGTTCAGTTGCTAGAGCACGAACAATCTCTAATCGACGTTGTTGACCATAGGCCAGATTTTTAGCAAGAGTATCTGCGTCACCATCCAAATCAAAAATCTTCAGCAAGTCCAACGCTTTGCTTTTTAATTCTTCCTCATTCTTATAAAAAGCTGGTAGGCGTAGAAAGCTCGCAAGGACATGTTGTTTATGATGGTTTCCAAAAGCGATGAGAACATTGTCTAAAACTGTCAGATCCTTGAACAAACGAATATTTTGGAAAGTACGACTGAGTCCAAGTGAAGCAATCTTGTAGGGAGTTTTCCCATTTAGAAGGTGACCATCTAGTGTCACCGTACCTTCACTTGGTTCATAAACACCCGTCAAGAGATTGAAAAGGGTTGTTTTACCTGCCCCGTTTGGTCCAATCAGACCAACCAATTCTCCCTCGTTCAATTCAAGAGTGACATCTCCAACAGCTGTTAGACCGCCAAAATGTTTGGTTAACTGTTTAACTTCAAGTAATGCCATTAGTTTTGTCCCTCCTTCTTAGATTTTTTAAAGAAACGTGATAGACTTAATTCCCATGTCCCAAGAAGTCCACCTGGTCTGAAGATCATCACCAATACAAGAGCCAAAGCGTAGATGATCATACGTACGCTAGCTACATCTTGAAGGAGCATATTTAAAATTCCTAAAACAATCGCTGAAACGATGGTACCAGTAATAGATCCAAGTCCACCAAATACAACGATAATCAACACATTGATGGAATTAATAAAGGTGTAATCTTTTGGCACAACAGATCCGATAAAACCAGCCTGAAGTGAACCAGCAATACTTGCTGTAATGGCACCAAAGACAAAAGCGATAATCTTGATCTTTGTAGTGTTTACCCCAACGGACTCCGCAGCAATCTCATCCTCACGAACAGATAGAGTAGAGCGTCCGATTGGACTGCGTAAGAAGTTGAGAGTTGCAATAGTTGTGATCACCACAAATAGATAAACCATTTGCCAGTTGGTAAAGTTTGGAATACCCAAGATACCAGCGGCACCGTTGGTCAAACTTCCACCATTAATGATAAAGATACGGATGATTTCTGAAACACCTAGTGTCGCAACAGCCAGGTAGTCACCCTTCAAACGGAGTGTTGGAATCCCAACGAGCAAAGCGACTGCACCAGAAATCAAGGCACCCAAGACCATTGCTCCAAAGAAGGCACCATAGGTTGGTGATTTTGAGCCAATAATCGCTGCTGCATAAGCCCCAATCGCCATAAAACCTGCATGACCGAGTGAGAATTGTCCTGAAAAACCAACGATTAGGTTCAAACCTACTGCAAGGATGATATTAATCCCAATTTGTTCTAAAATTTGGATATGGAATAGATTGAGAACACCAGCAGAAACCAATACGCTAACCAATCCATAACCCGCTAACAGAAGGAATAACCAGAGAATATTTACTTTAAGATTTGTCTTCATTGTTTACACCTTCTCTTTCACATTCTTACCAAGGATACCTGCAGGACGAACAATCAGAATCAAAAGCAAGATTCCATAAACGATGGCATCACGGAAATCAGACATACCAAAGGCAGTTGCAAATGTTTCCAACAAACCAATCACAAATCCCCCTAGAGCTGCACCAGGAATAATCCCGATACCACCAAGAACGGCCGCAACGAATGATTTTAGACCTGGAGTCACGCCCATCAAAGGTTCAAGAGAGTTGTAGTAAAGGGCAATGAGGACACCTGCTGCACCAGCAAGGGCTGAACCCAAAGCAAAGGTAAAGCTGATTGTACGATTTACATTAATTCCCATCAATTGAGCTGCATCACTATCAACTGATACCGCACGCATGGCTTTCCCCATTTTTGTTTTTTGAACAATCACTTGCAATAAAATCATCAAGAGTAAGGAAACTACTAAAATCATTAACTGGACGTTTGTCAAGCTGATTGGCCCCAAATCATAGCGAACTGTTTGAATGGCTTGAGGAAAGGCGCGAGTATTGGCACCGACCAAGTAAACCATCCCGTATTCCAGTAGGAAAGACACTCCGATGGCAGTAATCAATACAGCAATACGTGTAGAGTGTCGCAAAGGACGGTAGGCAAGAAATTCAATCACAACACCAAGCAGTGCGGTTCCTACCATTGAAATAATCAAAGCTAAAAAGAAATCCATTTGGAAAGAATTAATCAAAAAGTAACCAATAAAGGCTCCCATCATATAAATATCACCGTGGGCGAAGTTGATGAGTTTGATAATTCCATAAACCATGGTATAACCCAGGGCCAAAAGTGCATAAACACTACCCAGAATTAAACCATTCACAAGTTGTTGGAGCATAGCATTCACTCTTTTCTATCGTTATTTTTAGAAAATTTCTCAATTTTCACAAGTTCATAAACACCGAAACAGGGAGTGAGTCAAAGGCTCATTCCCTATTTCAGCTACTATTCTAATGTTATGGTTTTACAACTTCTGCTGCTTCCACTTTACCATTATTCATGGTCATCATGTAAGCAGTTTTCACTGTGTTGTGATCTGCATCAAAGCTCGTTTGACCAGTCACACCATCAAAGTCTTTGGTTTTAGCAAGGTTGTCCTTGATTTCACCTGAGTTTTTAGCACCTTTTGCAGCATTAGCTACTAGGTAAACTGAGTCATAGGCCAAAGCTGAGAATGTTGAAGGTTCTTCATTGTATTTAGCACGGTAGGCTTCAAGGAAAGCTTTAGCTTTTGCAGAAACATCAACTGTAGTTGAGAATCCTGAGATGAAGTAAATGTTTGATGCTCTTTCAGCAGTTGCTTGTTGAACAAATTCTTCACCGTTAAAGCCGTCACCACCAACGATTGGTTTATCAATTCCCATACCACGTGCTTGGTTTACGATTTTACCTGCTTCTGTGTAGTAACCTGGAACAACGATAGCGTCAAACTCTTTCCCTTTCATTTTAGTAAGGGCAGCTTGGAAGTCTGTATCACCTGCCACAAACGTTTCATCTGCTACAATCTCACCCTTGTAGGCTTCGCGGAAAGATTTAGCAATACCTTTAGCATAGTCACTAGCATTGTCCGTATAAAGAACAACCTTCTTAGCGTTCAATTTGTTTGTCACATAGTTAGAAATAATCTTCCCTTGGAAGCTATCTTGGAATGTTCCGATAAATAGATATTCTTGACCTTTGGTCAATCCATCTTGAGTCGCACTTGGTGAGATCAATGGCACTCCTGCTTGAGTAGCGTTGGCTACAGCTGCAGCAGTTGCACCAGATGTCGCAGGTCCTACGATAGCTGTAACTTTTGATTGGGTAACTAGGTTAGTTGTAACAGAGGCAGCCTCAGCAGTTTCAGATTTGTTATCTTTATCCACAACTTCGATTTGTTTTCCATCGATACCACCTGCAGCATTGATTTCATCAACAGCAAGTTGAGCACCTTTTTGTTCAGAAGTACCATAGGCAGCTACAGCACCTGTTTCTTCAAAGTTAAAACCGATTTTGATAGTCTTTTCGTCTACTGGGTTACCAGTTGTATTTGACGCTCCTGACTTGACCTCTCCACAAGCAGCGAGAAGAGCTACGCTAGCAAGAGCCACAAAAGATAGGGCAAATTTTTTCTTCATTTTTAATCTCCTTATAGTTGTTTCAAAAATAGTATGTTAAGAATATACCGAATTATCAGAAAATTGTCAACACATTTATCTCATTTTTTAAATGATAACGTTTTCCTCAGTGCGATAGAGATTGCCAACAAAGGGAGTTTCTAACTCTTGAATGTGGCAACGTCTTATTTTTTTGATAAATCTTTCCTTACCTAATCTCTCAACTAAGTCATCTAGCTCCTCAGTTGGAACATAGAGCTGCAAGTAACGATGTTTTTTGGAATGGTAACAGATATCACCGTATTCCTGAAGTTTTTTTGCATCTCGATTATAGTAAAGATAGATGATTAATCCTGATCGATTTGTTTTTTCAAACATGAGGGATCCTCTTTCTAAGAAATCTTCCCCTATTATACCAAAAAAAGCAAACTCCGTCGAGTTTGCTTTCTAGGTTGCTTAGCTCAAAGAATTGTTAGCCATGATTTCATCAATGAAGCCATATTCGAGCGTTTCTTGGGCGCTCATCCAGTAATCACGTTCTGCATCTGCATGAATTTGCTCGACTGATTTACCAGAGTTATCTGCAAGGATTTGCTCCAAAGTCTTACGAGTTTTGAGCAAGTGTTCTGCAGCGATTGCCATATCTGTTTGTTGGGTACCACCACCTGTACCACCCATTGGTTGGTGAATCATGTACTCCGCATTTGGAAGCATGAAACGTTTGCCTTTTGCGCCACTTGATGCAATGACAGTCCCCATGGATGCAGCCATTCCCATAACGATAGTTTGAACATCTGCCTTGATAAAGTTCATGGTATCAACGATTGCCAAACCAGCTGAAACAGAACCTCCAGGTGTGTTGACATAAAGGTAAATATCTTTTGTGCTGTCTTGGGCATCCAGGAAGAGCAACTGGGCAATAACGGAGTTGGCCATATTATCTTCGACTGGCCCAGTTAGCATGATGATGCGGTCTTTCAGAAGACGAGAGTAAATGTCATAGGAACGTTCTCCACGGCTTGTTTGTTCAATAACTACAGGAATCATTCATTTCTCCTTTTAATGTTGAATTTTCTTAGTCATGCGACTCAATACAGAACTATTATATCTTTTTGGTCAAAAAAGGTCAAATTTTTGCTCTATACTATCGACAGAATCAAAAATTCAACCTACTCGCGAAATTAGAAACATCCTCCAATTTCATCTTTCAGACTCTATCTGAGTCTTATTTCGTACCGAACAAGCGGTCTCCAGCATCTCCGAGACCTGGAACAATATAGCCATGTTCATTCAAGTGTTCGTCCAGAGCTGCTGTAAAGATTTCGACATCTGGGTGAGCTGCTTGAAGAGCTTTCACTCCTTCTGGAGCAGCTACCAGACAGACAAACTTGATGTTTGATGCGCCACGTTTTTTAAGCGAGTCAACAGCCAAGATTGCTGAGCCACCTGTTGCCAACATTGGATCCACTACAAAGATTTGACGTTGGTCAATATCCTCAGGCAATTTCACCAAGTATTCAACTGGTTGAAGGGTTTCTTCATCACGGTACATACCGATGTGACCAACTTTGGCTGCTGGAACCAAGCTCAAGAGGCCATCTACCATCCCGATACCTGCACGCAAGATTGGGACAATCGCCAATTTTTTCCCAGCCAATTGTTTTTGAACGGTCTTTGTGATAGGTGTTTCGATTTCCACGTCTTCAAGTGGAAGATCACGAAGTACTTCATATCCCATCAACATTGCAATCTCGTCTACTAGTTCACGAAAAGCTTTTGTAGAAGTATCTGTACGACGCAAGATTGACAATTTGTGTTGAATGAGTGGATGATTAATGACTTCAATTTTTCCCATTTTCTGAGTTCCTTCTTTCAATTTATTCTTCTTATTATATCAAAAAACGGTTTAAAAAGCTTTCTAAACCATTTATTTTTATTAATTTTTAAATCAAATCTGCCTCTTGAAGAGCTGTCTGAACAGTCTCTAATGGTAGATGGGTTAATTCAGTGCCTTTTTCGTGATAAAGGTACTGGGCATAGTCATCCATTCGGTACTGGTTGATATAGACTACACGTTTGCAACCGACTTGTAAGAGTTGTTTGGTGCAGTTCAGACAAGGGAAATGGGTCACATAGGCTGTAAATCCTCTTGGAACCCCTCGTTCAGCCCCTTGCAAGATGGCGTTGACCTCCGCGTGAAGGGTTCGAACACAGTGTCCTTCAATGACCAAACATTCGTGGTCAATACAGTGCTCCGTTCCTGATACGGAACCATTGTAGCCTGTTGAAATGACCTTATTGTCCTTAACTAGGACAGCTCCTACTTTGGCGCGTTTACAAGTGGAACGATTAGCAATCAGTAAGGCCTGGGCTGCAAAGTACTCATCCCAAGCTAGTCTTTTTTCTGTCATAAGTCTTCTCCTTGTCCTCTATTTTTTGAAAAATGGCAAGCGTAAATCTGCAATCTTTTCAGCTGGAACCTTCATGCCATCCTTGATCCATTTGAGCAGAACCGATACGATGGCAGAGCTCCAAAACGAATGAAGGTAGCTGCTGACACCTTTTGATTTTCCGTGGTATTTTTCCAGAAATTCCTGCATGGCTTGGATAAAAATCTTTTCCAAGTGGTAGTCCAGAGCGAGTTGGATAACCTTGGCTTCTTTCTTGGCTGCTCGAAAAAGGTGAACCCAGACTAGATAAAGGTCTGTTCTGACATCGTAGTGGCTCAACTGTTCCATTATATTATGAACACTGCGTTTAAAAACACTTTCTAAAATTGCTTCTTTAGAATCATAATTGCGATAGAAGGCAGCGCGTGAGACACCCGCCCGCTTGACCAACTCTGAAATACTGATCTTAGCCAAGTCTTTTTTCTCCAGAAGTTGCAAAAGCGCTGTTTCAATTGCTTCTCTGGTCAAAGAATTGGATTCTTGATTGGATTTTCTGAGATTTTCAAGAGATTTTTCAGATATTTTACGTTCAGACATAACAATTTCTTTCTACTTGTGACAACAGAGAGGTGGTACTTTTGTTTCAAGGGCTTTCATGATATAATTGTAAAAAAAGACAGAACCTTTGTCAATGTATAAGTGACAAAGATGGAGAATTTCTATGACTTGGAAGATTGTGGCTGACTCGGGTTGTGATTATCGTCAATTGGTAACTCCCGCTATCGATACTGAATTTATCAGTGTTCCTTTAACCATTCAAGTGGCTGATCAGGTCTTTATCGATGATGCTAATCTCGACATTGATCGTATGATGGAAACCATGTATGCGACTTCTGAGGCTTCAAAATCAGCTTGCCCTAGCCCTGATGATTACTTGCGTGCATTTGAAGGTGCTAAGCATATCTTTGTCGTTACCATCACTGGTACTCTTTCAGGCAGCCATAATAGTGCACAACTCGCTAAAAATATCTACCTCGAAGAACACCCTGACACTCAGATTCATGTTATCGATAGTTTATCTGCAGGTGGGGAAGTTGATTTGATTGTCGAAAAAATCAATGACTTGATTGACCAAGGACTTTCTCATGAGGAAATTGTTGAAGCTATCACAGCCTACCAAGAAAAAACGAAGTTGCTCTTTGTCCTTGCTAAGGTTGATAACTTAGTTAAAAATGGCCGTTTAAGTAAGCTTATCGGTACGGTCGTTGGTCTTCTCAACATCCGTATGGTTGGGGAAGCAAGTGAAACTGGAACCCTAGAGCTTCTTCAAAAGGCTCGTGGTGCTAAAAAGTCCCTTCAAGCAGCCTATGAAGAACTCATCAAGGCTGGCTATGCTGGTGGTCGTATCATCATGGCTCATCGCAGCAATGAAAAATTCTGTCAGCAATTGTCAGACCGCTTGCTGGAAACATTCCCACAAGCCAATATCAAAATCCTCCCAACGTCTGGTCTCTGCAGTTTCTATGCAGAAGATGGCGGTCTGTTGATGGGATATGAAATTAACTAAGATTATGAGCAACAAGAGATGCCAAGCATCTCTTTTTTTTTGTGGTACAATAGAGCTATGAAACATTTTGATACTATTATTATCGGTGGAGGGCCTGCTGGCATGATGGCTACGATTTCTAGTAGCTTTTATGGACAGAAAACTCTTCTCATCGAAAAAAATCGCAAACTTGGTAAAAAATTAGCTGGAACTGGTGGTGGTCGTTGTAATGTAACCAACAATGGAACTCTAGACGACCTACTGGCTGGCATCCCTGGGAATGGGCGCTTTCTTTACAGTGTCTTCTCCCAGTTTGATAACCATGATATCATCAACTTTTTTACGGAAAATGGAGTTAAACTCAAGGTTGAGGACCACGGACGCGTCTTTCCTGCTAGCGACAAGTCTCGAACCATTATTGAAGCTTTGGAGAAGAAAATCACTGAACTTGGTGGGCAAATTGCCACTCAAACGGAGGTTGTTTCAGTTAAAAAAGTGGATAACCAGTTTGTCCTGAAGTCTGCAGATCAAACCTTCACTTGTGACAAACTGATCGTCACAACTGGTGGTAAATCCTATCCTTCCACTGGATCGACTGGATTTGGCCACGATATTGCCCGTCATTTTAAACATACCATTACCGAGCTTGAAGCTGCTGAAAGTCCATTGTTGACAGATTTTCCACATAAAGCTTTGCAAGGGATTTCGCTTGACGATGTGACCCTAAGCTATGGCAAGCATGTCATCACTCATGATTTGCTCTTTACCCACTTTGGTTTATCTGGCCCTGCTGCCCTACGCATGTCCAGCTTTGTCAAGGGTGGTGAGATCCTCTCACTGGATGTCTTGCCTCAACTTTCTGAGAAGGACTTAGCTGCATTTTTAGAAGAAAATCGGGAAAAATCCTTGAAAAATGCTTTGAAAACTTTGCTTCCAGAACGTTTGGCTGAGTTTTTTGTACAAGGATTTCCTGAAAAAGTCAAACAGCTAACTGAAAAAGAACGGGAACAACTTCTCCAGTCCATCAAAGCACTCAAAATCCCTGTGGTTGGAAAAATGTCCCTTGCCAAGTCCTTTGTTACTAAAGGTGGCGTCAGTCTCAAAGAAATCAATCCTAAAAATCTGGAAAGCAAACTCGTTCCCGGCCTCCACTTTGCTGGCGAGGTCATGGATATCAATGCCCACACGGGTGGCTTCAACATCACTTCTGCCCTCTGTACCGGCTGGGTGGCAGGCTCAAATCCAATAAGTACCAAATAAGAAAGGAAGTCCTTTGGAACATATTATTTTACTAAGAGGCGTTACTCCTAATGGAAAAAATGCTATCCCGAAAATGTCTTATTTGGTAGATATTCTGACAGAAGCTGGTTTTCAACACGTTCGAACCTATATTCAAAGTGGGAATATCATTCTTGAAAGTGACTTAGATTTAGAAGAAATACGAGAACGCGTTCATATTTTGATAAAGGAAAAAATTGGAGCCGACTTAAAAATGGTTATCAAGAATAAGAACGATTTTGAAAAGATTGTTCATGAGAACCCATTTAGAGAAGACTATCTTCATGATCGTGTACATGTGATTCTTTATCAGGGATTTATCCAAAGTCTGCCACTAGAAAAATTGAAAGCTGACTACGGCGAAGAAGAAATTTGTGTAGGCGATCACTGTCTCTACCTCTATCTACCTAGAACTGCAAAACGAAAAAAGCTCAATACCAACTATCTTGAAAAACTGTTTGGCATAGATTTGACCATGCGAAAGTTAAACGTAGTGGAAAAGTTACTAACAAAATAGGAAAAACAATATGAACAGACGAGAATTAGTCGAATTTGTCAACATGTGCATGATTAAAAACGGAAACAAGGTTCTAGTTCAAGATCGAGTTAATCCCGACTGGCCCGGAATAACTTTTCCTGGTGGTCATGTAGAGCGTGGGGAATCTTTTACCGATGCAATTATCAGAGAAGTCAAGGAAGAAACAGGACTAACCATATCCAAACCTCAACTTTGTGGTATCAAAGACTGGTACGATGACGAGGATTATCGGTATGTCGTCCTTTTTTACAAGACAGAACACTTTACTGGTAAACTCCAGTCTTCAGACGAAGGGAAAGTCTGGTGGGAGGATTTTGACAATCTATCTCATCTAAAACTTGCAACCGATGATATGTCTGATATGCTTCGTGTGTTTCTAGAAGAGGATCTCAGTGAATTCTTTTACTATAAAGACGGCGACGACTGGCTTTATGAGTTAAAATAAAAGAGCAGAAGAAATGACCTGGGCTTCAAAAGTTAGATTTTGAAGCCCAGGTCATTTCTTAGTTCTTTTTAATCTGGTAATAAATAAGGTCCGCAACGTAGTCTTTTCTCTCCACACCATTGGTAATGGTTTTTAGATAAGACATTCCAGCCTTTTCCATGACACGGCCTGAAGCTGGATTGAGACTGGCATAACGTGCTCTGACTTTTTGAAAACCTGCTTGAATAAAACAAAAGTCTAAGACAGCTTTTAAGGCCTCCGTCATCATACCACGACCCCAATAATTTTTTCCTAAAACATACCCAACCTCACAGCTAGAGTCGATCTCATCCATTTCAACGATGCTGATATCTCCAATCACTTGCTCTGGGTTTTCCTTTAGACAAATGGCCCATTTGTAATAGTTGGGATTGGCATAGGAGGCAACCCAATTTCGAATCGAGCTCCGAGTCACCTCAACATCAGGATGGGGAGCCCAGATGACATAGGTCAGATTCTCAGCAGATGAAGCCCAATTTTGAAACATGGCTTCCGCATCACTCTCCACAAATCTTCTTAATATTAAACGTTCTGTCTGTAACATTTGCGTACCGATTGCTTTCATAATGTTACCTCGCTTTCTAAGCTTAAGGCTCAAGCTAAAAAGGTCCCCCGGACCTTCTTAACTTCCTCATTTCTAGGCTCGGGCTGAAAACCTCCACTGGAGGTTTTCACTCCCAAAAGTCATCAAAGACAGTAATTGGTAAGTGGCGTTTGTGTTGGCCTTTGTGCCACCAGTTTTCAATAGTTGCTTGAGCTTCTGAGCTGATCGTTTTGCCTTCGAGGTAGTCATCAATTTCATTGTAAGTGACTCCAAGTGCGACTTCGTCTGCAATACCTGGCTTTTCTTCTTCTAGGTCTGCTGTTGGGATTTTTTCATAAAGGGATGGGGCTGCACCAAGTTCCTTCAAGAGTTGTTTCCCTTGGCGTTTATTGAGGCGGTAAAGAGGGAGAATGTCTGCACCACCGTCACCAAACTTAGTAAAGAAACCTGTGATATTTTCCGCAGCATGGTCTGTACCAATGACCGCTCCACTATGGGCACCCGCAAGGGCATATTGGGCAATCATACGACTACGAGCTTTAATATTGCCCTTGTTAAAGTCTGAAACAGGACTTCCTGTCGCTTCAACTGCAGCTGTCATAGCATCAGCTGATTCCTTGATATTTACAACTAGACTGACATCTGGTTGGATGAAATCAAGGGCTTTTTGAGCATCTGCTTCATCAGCTTGCACGCCATAGGGCAGGCGAACAGCGATAAATTGGTAGCTGTCATCTCCTGTCTCTGCTCGCATTTCTTCCATAGCTAATTGCGCCAAGCGCCCTGCCAAGGTTGAGTCCTGACCCCCAGAAATCCCTAGTACAAAGGTTTTAAGGAAGGGGTGTTTTTTCAAGTATCTCTTTAAGAAGTCAATGGAACGACGAATTTCCTCTTGGGCATCAATCACTGGTTTGACGCCCAGTTGCTGGATAATGGTCTCTTGCAAACTCATTCTTCTTCTCCTTCACCAAGGGCTTCTTTGCGCATCTTGTCAATCAAGTCCATCTTATCTTGCCAAATATCACGGGCCAAATCTACTGGATAGTGCTGTGGATTCAATACGCGCTTGTATTCATCCCATAACTTATCAAATTCCTTGCGAGCATAGGCCTGAATCACAGTCAAGCTAGGCAAATTGTAAACCAATTTCCCTTCTTTGAAAATATCCACTAAAAGAGGAACAGCATCAAAATTACGAACAGTCTTTTTGATATAGGTATAAGTTGGATGGAACATCTTGATTTCTGTCATGTCACTCACATCCACACCATCATAAGTAATGTAGTCACCTTCTGACTTGCCTTTTTCACGACTGGTAATGCGCCATACCTGTTTCTTACCTGGCGTAGACACTTTTTCCGCATTATTAGACAGTTTGATGGTATTGCGCATCTGACCATTTTCATCTTCAATAGCCACAATCTTATAAACTGCACCAAGAGCAGGCTGGTCATAGGCTGTAATCAACTTGGTTCCCACACCCCAGACATCAATTTTGGCCTTTTGCATCTTAAGGTTGAGGATAGTATTTTCATCTAGGTCATTTGAAGCATAAATCTTAGCCTCTGTAAAGCCAGCCTCGTCTAGTTGCTGACGAACTTTCTTGGAAATGTAGGCAATATCCCCAGAGTCAATCCGCACACCCATAAAGTTAATCTGATCACCCAACTCACGCGCCACCTGAATGGCAGCTGGCACACCGATTCGCAACGTATCATAAGTATCTACTAGAAAGACACAGTCACGATGGGTTGACGCATAAGCCTTGAAGGCTTCATAGTCGTTCCCATAAACTTGTACCAAGGCATGGGCATGAGTCCCCAAGACAGGGATACCAAAGAGCTTCCCTGCTCGCACATTGCTAGTTCCATTGGCGCCACCAATCACGGCTGCGCGTGTTCCCCAAATAGCCGCATCCATTTCTTGTGCACGACGTGTCCCGAACTCCATCAAGGGTTCATCTTCAATGACCGAACGAATACGTGCTGCCTTGGTCGCTATCAAGGTTTGAAAATTAACGATATTTAAGAGAGCCGTTTCAACCAATTGACATTGGGCTAGAGGGCCTTCCACCTGTACAATCGGTTCATTGGCAAAAACCAAGTCCCCTTCCTGGGCAGAACGAACCGTCAACTCCAACTTGAAGTTGCGGAGATAATCTAAGAACGCCCCATGATAACCAAGCGACTCCAAGTAGGCAATATCGCTATCAGAAAAGCGCAAATCTTTAAGATAATGTACAATTCTTTCCAAACCAGCGAAAACTGCATAACCGTTCTGAAAAGGTTGCTGGCGGAAATAAACTTCAAAGACCGCCTTTTTATTGTGAATCCCTTGGTCAAAGTAAACTTGCATCATATTGATCTGGTACAAGTCCGTGTGCAATGTCAAACTATCATCTGGATACATCTGTTTTCCTTCTTCCTACTTTACAAAGGTATGAACGTATTCTACCACTTTCACACCGTCCGATAAATTAGTACTATTATAACACATTTTACCGAGATTGATAAAAAGATAACAAGCTATTCTCCGTTCTCCAGTTCATCCATATCTTGCTCATACTTTTTTTGAGCCCATTCTCCATAACTTTTAAGGCCGAGATTGCCGATAAAAACCCAAGGAAGGTAAATCAGATAAGTAATGACCCAAGCAGACAAGTATTTAACGTTCAGAGGATTGTGCTGATAAATTTCGATATTGAATTGATAATTCTGCAACATCAAGAGAGTCGTAATAGCGAGAGTTAGCAGCAAACACCCTACAATCGTAAAATGAAAACGACTATAGTAGGTCACTCCAAGTTGTCGTGCACGATTGAAAAAGAAGAAAATTCCTAAAAGAAGGGTAACCAGAAGAATATTAGGATTAAAAAGAGCAGGTGCTAATACAGCCACCAAATAACTTAGCAGAATGAGCCCGATAAACATATAAAAAGACTCTGTCCCAGCTTTGTTAATCAGTTGTTCTTCTCTTTCGTCTAGTAATTGATAATAAAAAAATCTATTTTTCATCTTCTTCCTCCCAAACTTGCTGATTTCTGCGATTCAAGTATAGGATAACTCTATCCATAGAATAACTCCCAACGAGATAGATGATAACTGCTAGAACTACTTTTAGGGAGTACTTCCAAGTCAATAGACTGACCAGTTCCTCGCGATTGCCTACGATATCAATCAATAAAATCACTATAGAAAATCCCAAAGCAGATAAAATTCTTTCTTTTCCATTATTCTCAACAATATCCCGAATATCAATTCCTACATACATGCGGCGAATAATGGCATACAAACCAACTCCAATCAATAAAAGTAATTCTGGCAAATAGGACTGAAGTGTTAAATTGAAAATATAAACTTTGGCAAAAATTTCCAGTGCCAAAAATAGGCACATTCCCAAGAGAATTTCTCCTGAAATCTTTCCATCCAATTTTTCCGTACGTTCATCTTTGATCACAAGTTTTTTTCTATTTTTCATCTTCTTCCTCCCAAAATAGTTGGTCTAATGTTTTGCCTAAGCATCTGCAAATGGACTGGCAAAGGGAGAGACTAGGATTGTATTTTCCAGCTTCAATCAGGCCAATAGTCTGTCGCGTAACACCCACAGCCTCTGCCAAATCCCCTTGTGTTAAATCACGCTCCACACGAGCTAGTTTTAATTTTAAATTTTTAGCCACTAGCATCCTCCTTCAACATTTTAAAAAGTTGCGCTTCCTTTAAAAACATTATACCATATATCTAACTTAATGCAATATATAAATGTCATTTTGTAAGATTTTATTAACAAAAAACTCTCTACCACAAAAAATAGAGAGTGTTACCTTTAAATATAGGATTTCAAAATATCGACGACATCACTTCTTTTCTTGACCTGATAGCCCTTGATGCCCAATTTTTCAGCTACGCTTGTATTGTCCTCAATATCGTCTAGAAAGACACAGTGTGTAGGATCTAACTGATATTTATCGAGAATCTCCTTAAACATTGCCAAATCAGGCTTTATAGCTTTTATATCACAGGATAGGACAAAACCATCCAAAAGCTCCTTTAAGGGAGTAGTTGGTCTTCTAGCAAGTCATAAAATACCTTTGAGGTATTGGACAAGACAAAGATGCGATGCCCCTTTTTCTTTAGTTCTGACAAAACAGGAAAGACTTCCCTATAAATATCAATGTAGCTAGGCCAATTCCAGATAACTTCTTCGACCTTCTTTTGATAGGTACTTCCAATCATCGACACAACTTTAAGCACCAATTCTTCTCTCGTCATGGTACCAAGATCTAATCTTTCCCAAAGCCCCGACTGAAAGATAGTCTTATCTAACATCAGATAATCTTTCTTCGTATCCGAAACGCCTTGTAAAATCTTATCCTTGTTCCATTCTAATAAGACGTTGCCCATATCTAGTATTATATCCATTAGCCCACCTCCATAGTGATGTGAAGATTTCCTCTTTGATTTATACTTTCATATTCAGCTTACAAATCCTTTTGGTAATAAAATCTTTGCCCTGTGTAGGGATAGTCTTGCAAGGTAAAGACCTCCTTGTAGCCATGCCTTTTATAAAAATCTGGCGCTTGAAACTGGTAAGTATTCACGAAAACAAAACGACAGTTTCGATTCTTAGCTTCCCTTTCGGCTTGCTGCAATAGTTTTGAACCGATTCCCTGTCCTCGCGATTCCTCTTTCACAAACAAATACTCGATTTCCAACCAATTTCCGAAAGTCTCTGCTACCAAACCTGCCATAAGATTGCCCTTTTCGTCTTCGACATAAATATTCAGTGGCTCGCTTTCAGCCTCTTCTCTTTTGGAACGGTTATAAGCACGAATCAAATCCCCTATTTCTTGCGCTTTATGAGATTCCTTATTTTCCAATCTAACGTACATCCAAACCTCCTTCGAACTGTTACAGCTTGATTATAATCTTATTTCAATAGACTGTCAAACTAAAAAGAACTCACCAAGCAAAGTTGATGAGTTCATGATTTATTTCCTAAATTTCCACTGGCTATAAATTCCGAAACCGATAATCCAGATAGCAGAACCAACTGCCCCCATGAAGGTAGACTCTTGTAAAAAGAGGGTTACAAAGACAAAGATAAAGAAGAGCATGGTCAAAGGATTTAGAAAACGGTAATGTGGCATGAGGTAGCCATCCGCCATGAAGTCTTGTGACTTGCGGTATTTGAGATGGGCCACCATAATCAAGATATAAATCGCGATGTAAACACCTGATGAGGACGCCGTAATCAAAGCAAAAGCATCGGAAACGCCTGGCAACACATTGATAAAGGCAGCCAGAGCAATTAAAATTGCTGAAGCAATGATGGCATTTTGTGGAACATTGTGACGAGAAAGGGTATCTGCCTTGATCGCTTTTAAGAAGCGATTGGGCGAGTCATGAGCAATCTGGTACAAATGCCGACCTGTTGAGTAGAGAGTTGAGTTAAGAGCAGACGCTGCCGACGTCAAAACGACAAAGTTAATCAGAGCCGCTGCCCACTTGATACCTGCTAACTCAAAGACCGTTACAAATGGTGAATCTGAAGAAGCAAGTTCTCTCCATGGAATGATAGACATAATGGCCAATAGGGCTCCACCATAGAAGAAGACAATTCGGAGAGGAATTTCCTTAACTGCTTTTGGCAAAACCTGACGAGGATTCTTCGTTTCAGAGGTTGTCACTCCGATAAACTCAATCATCAGATAGGCAAAAAATACCATTTGAAAGGCCATGACAAAGTTCATGACTCCATTTGGAAAAAGGGAGAACTGGTCGCTGATGTTTGCCAAACTTGCAGTCCCATGCGGCGTTTCAAATCCTGTCAAGACCATAAAGACTCCTGTTGCAATCATAGCTAAAATAGCCACAATCTTAACCATGGCAAACCAAAACTCGACTTCTCCAAAGAGCTTAACTGCAATCAGATTGACCAAGGCCAAAATCGTTAAAAAGACAATCTGAATCAGCCAACTAGGCCAGTTAGGAAACCAAAACTGAACATAATGCGAGATCGCAGTAATTTCTGCCATACCGATAAAGACGACAGACAACCAATAAGACCAAACTGAGAAATAACCCCAGCCTTTCCCCAAATGACGGGTGATAAAGTTGATAAAAGTATGTTGTTCTGGATCCTGGTAGAGCATCTCTCCAACAGCCCTCATCATCAAAAACATAAAGGCTCCTGTAATCATGTAAATCAGGATGATAGAAGGTCCAGTAAGGCTGATAGAACGACCAGCACCTAGGAAAAGTCCTGTTCCGATTGTCCCCGCAATGGCCATCACCTGAACATGGCGATTGGTTAAACCACGCTCCATTTTATTTTTTTTCTTATTTGAACTCATATAGTCTCCTGTTTATTCAAAAAATCAAAAAGGAGTTGAGCAAGTCAAGACCTCCACTACTCCATTTTCATTCTATTTAGGCTGTTTTTTCAACCTTTAAAATTTTGACATCGTAACTACCAACAGGTGTCTCAATCGTAACAATATCGCCTGTTTTTTTGCCGATCAAGGCTTGTCCAATCGGACTTTCATTTGAAACCTTACCAGCGAAAGCATCTGCACCTGCAGAACCGACGATGATATAGACTTCTTCGTCATCTTCCCCGATTTCTTGGATCGTTACAGTCTTACCGATAGCCACTTCATCTTGGGCAACTGCATCGCTATTAACGATTTCAGCATAGCGGATTTTTGTTTCTAGACTTGAAATTTGTCCTTCAACAAAAGCTTGCTCATCCTTAGCTGCTTCGTACTCGCTGTTCTCTGAAAGATCTCCGTATGAACGAGCAATTTTGATACGTTCTACCACTTCAGGACGACGAACGAGTTTCAACTCCTCTAATTCTTTTTCTAGTTTTTCCTTTTCTTCAAGGGTCATTGGGTAAGTTTTTTCTGCCATTTTTCTCAACTTTCTTTTCTTAATTTGTTTTTAAAACAAAATTATGTGGAAAACCACATAATTTTAGTTTGAACTACTTGATTGGGTTAGTTTGCTATTGATGTGTTCTGCAACGTTTTGATCATGTTCTTCTTTGGTCGTTGCAAAGTATACTTTACCATCTTCGACATTGGCTACAAAGTACAAGTACTCACTCTTTGTCTGATTTACACTTGCTTCAATCGCATCCAAACTTGGACTATCAACCGGTCCAGGCATGAGACCAAGGTGTGTGTAAACATTGTATGGTGAATCAATCGTTGTATCAATTCCAGCATCATCCGCTAGGCTAATCTTTTGACCAAGTTTTCCTTGAGCATATAGGATAGCGATATTACTTTGAAGTGGCATACCGAGATTCAAGCGGTTATAGAAAACGCCAGCAATCTTCTTGCGGTCTTCTGTCTTGGCACCTTCTTTTTCAACTAGAGAGGCGATGCTGAGCAATTCATTGACAGTCAGATTCTTTTCTTTGATCGTAGCGTAATATGGTGACAAGGCCTTATCCATAGCAGCTAACATCTCATCAATCAAACTTTCAACTGTAGTGCTTTCTTTGATGGTATAAGTTGCTGGGAAAAGGTAACCTTCTAGGCGATAACGAACCCCGCTATCTTTTGTTGGTAGACTTCCAAGCAAGTTTGGATACTTGGCTACTACTTGAGAGATAAAGGTCTCATCTTGAGCTTTTGCCAAGAAAGCATCCGCAGTAAGAGGTTCTTTAAATTCACCTTGAAGTTGTCCTACTGTTTGAGCGATTTGCTCTAATGTATATCCTTCTGGAATTGTCAGGCTTGCAAGAGCTGGTTCTTGTGGTTCAGGAGTTCCCCCCTTTTGCAATTCTTGGATCAATTCATCCGTACTCATGCTCTTCTTCAAGTTGTAATAACCTGATTTTAAGTCTGCGCCCTTATATTTAGCATAAAAGCTAAAGATAAGTCCATGTTTTACCAAACCAGATTTTTCCAAAGTGCTCCCAATTTCTTGAATATTTGAACCTTCTGGAATTTGAACTGTTACATAATCCTTAGAGCTCGCATCAACAGGTTTCAAGGATTCTTGAACGTATCCATAACCAAAGAAGCCACCAATACTTACGAGCACTAGGAGAACTAGAAAAGTTAGCAAACAGCCTTTAGCTTTTGATTTCTTCTTTTTCTTAGCTGGCTTTGTTCCTTCACGACGACTGCGTCGTGGAGCATCCGCTAGGTTATCAACTTTCTCAACTAGAGCAGGGACTACATTCTCCACAACAGGAGGGACTGATTCTTCTTTATTATCATCCGTTTTATAGGAAACAGCCACTTTAGTTGGAGTAGTGTTAAACTCTTTGTCTTCCTTTTTAGGCTCTACAGCATCAATCTTGGCTGGTGCGGACTCTTCTAGTTTTGACTCTTCTGGTTCTGGTGCTATCACTTCGCTTGATTCAAAACTTGGGCGTGGTGGCACACTTGGGGCATTTTTAAGGATTTCATCCACAGTTGACAGAGAGTCTACCATTAAACCTTCTGTGGCAAGATTTGGTTCTTGTTCAGAAGGAGCGGGTGGAGTTACTTGAGAAGATGGAGTTGGGGTGGTCGGACTTTCCTCTTCTTTCCCCTTTCTTTCTCTCTCTCTGACTCTCTCTAAATCGCGTAAAATCTGTTCTTTAAAGCTTAACGTTTCTTCTCTTGATTTCTCGCTCAAAAGCTTTACCTCCTTGTTGGCAATCCATAACATTATATCTTAAAAGTCGCAGAAAAGCAACAAAATATACCTTTCTCCAACTATATTTCTTGTTTTCAAGGCTTCCAAACCATGTTATACCAGGTCTCACCTGCATAGGTAGATTGGGATAGTCCTTCATTGACAAAACCATGTTTCTCGTAATATGAGATAAGATAATCATGACAAGTCAGGTTAATGCCTTCTCGTTCATGTTCCAAAGCGACTTCTTTTAGAGCCCTTAACAGTCTTTTTCCCACGCCCAAAGCTTGTGCCTCCTTGGCTACCGACAGGCTCGTTACTGAGATATAACCACCAGATCGATGGCTATGGTCCTCTACTTCTTCCGTAAAGGACTGATCATGTAGATGGCGGTGTGGGACGACTGGACCTTCAATATAACCAAGAATACGCCCCTCTTTTTCAGCTACCAGAAAACTGGTCTGAATTTCCCGCAAATGTGCCTCAAAGACCGAACGAGGAATGGCTTCTTCAAAGGAGAAATTCTCCAGCTCTATCGCTAAAATCCGATCTAAATCCGAAAATCTTGCTTGTCTGATTTTCATATTTCCTCCTGATAAAAAGGATTGGCCCAAATCAGCTGCCAACCAGAACCACTACCATAATGATTTTCTGGCACTCCTTCCTCAACAAAGCCATTCATCTCAAAGTAAGAGAGGAGGTCATCAGGGCAAGTCAGGCGAAGGCACTTGACTCCTCCTTCTACAGCCACTTGTTTCAAGCTGGCAAGGAGAAGAGTTCCCAAGCCTTGCCCGCGATGGTCAGGATGAATAGCTAATGATCTTATTTCTATCCATGTGGGATGGAGAGACTGAGACTCTCCTAAAACATAGCCCACCAGCTGATTTTCATCCCTAGCTACAAGAAAGGTACCCGCAGACTTGCGGATACACTCTTCTAAGGATTGTCGACTCACTGCCTCTTCTGATGAAAAATTGGCTTCTTCAATTGCTACAATTTCTTCTAAATCCGATAATGTAGCCCGTCCTATGGTGATTGGAATTTCCATTCTTTTTCCTTATTGGACGTTGCTTGTCAAGTTTGACAAGAGACGTTCAAATGAATATTCATAGGTTTGGATGTCTCCAGCACCCATAAAGACGTAAACAGCATTGTCATGATCTAGGAGTGGAGAAACATTTTCAACTGTGATGACTTGGTGTTTCTTGTTGATTTTATTGGCTAAGTCTTCTACCTTGACATCTCCGTGATCTACCTCACGTGCTGATCCATAGATTTGCGCTAAGTAGACTGCGTCTGCCTGATTCAAGGCTTGGGCAAAATCATCCAACAAGGCGATGGTTCTTGTAAAGGTATGCGGTTGAAAGATTGCTACGATTTCCTTGCTTGGGTATTTCTGACGAGCCGCATCCAAGGTCGCGATGATTTCTGTTGGATGGTGGGCAAAGTCATCAATGATCACTGTATCATTGACAATTTTCTCAGTGAAACGACGCTTGACACCCGCAAAGGTTTTCAAGTGTTCACGCACCAAGTTCAAATCAAATCCTGCTGTGTAAAGAAGACCAATAACAGCTGTCGCATTCATGATATTGTGACGACCAAAGGTTGGAATGTGGAATTGACCCAACTCTTGTCCACGGAAATGCACTGTAAAGGTTGAACCAGTTGTTGAACGAAGAAGATCACTAGCTACAAAGTCATTGCCTTCAGCTTCAAAACCATAGTAATAGATTGGCGCATTAGCTGTGATCTTACGCAACTCAGCATCCTCACCGTAAACAAACAAACCTTTACTAATTTGTTTGGCATAGTCGTTAAAGGCACTGAAAACATCCTCTAGACTTGTAAAGTAGTCTGGATGGTCAAAGTCAATATTGGTGATGATAGAGTATTCTGGGTGGTAAGGCATGAAGTGACGCTCATATTCGTCTGATTCAAAGACAAAATATTTGGCATTAGCTGAACCGCGACCTGTCCCGTCACCAATCAAGAAGCTGGTGTCTGTGATGTGAGACAAGACGTGTGACAACATACCAGTCGTTGAAGTTTTCCCATGTGCTCCTGCCACTCCCATGCTGACAAAGTCGCGCATAAAGCTACCTAGGAATTCGTGGTAACGTTTGTAGCTGATACCATTTTGATCTGCATAGGCGATTTCAACGTTGTTATCTGGACGGAAGGCATTCCCCGCGATAATCTCCACATCACCTTGTAGGTTCTTTTCATCAAAAGGAAGAATCGCAATTCCTGCCTGCTCTAGTCCACGTTGAGTAAAGTAGTACTTTTCAACGTCTGACCCTTGAACCTTACGCCCCATTTGATGCAACATCAAGGCCAAGGCACTCATCCCTGATCCCTTGATTCCAATAAAATGATATGTTTTTGACATGCTTTTCTCCCCTACTCAGTTATTCTTGTCAGATTCAACTCTTGGGCAACCTGACGTTCCTGATCTGTTTTCTTATTCTTTTTATTATAAATTTGGCTCTTCTTCAGAAAATCATAGTTGTTCTTTTTATTTTTTCCCGTTTGGGTTTTCGGAGTTGGAGTCGCCACTTGGCCAACCTCTTCAGCTAGAATATAGTGAGACTGGATCAAGTTTTTGCTAAACTTGGCAAACTCACCTGGATTTTCCTTTTGAAATGGTGCTGTTGGTTGGTTTCCTTGACGAACAAGTGTTGAACCATTGTGTCGTCTGGTATGACTAACATCCTGAGTCAAATACTTGGCTGAACGTTTCTTCTTCAAGTCCGCACGCGCCTCTTCTCTAGCCAATTCAGCATACGTTTTTTCAACTTTTTTAGGTTCTGGGCCTGGTTTTGACTCCTTTTTAACCACTGGAGAAACTACGGTTTCTTCCTCATTGATAGGAGACCATTCTAAATAATTTTTATCTCGGTAATCACCTCTGATATTGCTAATAAAGTCTGACTCATCGTACAAGTCCATGACTGGCATTTTGGTCAGCATGATCTCATCATCTGACACCAATGGAAATCGATCTTGTTTCATTTTGTATTTCCTTTCAACACTTCATTATAGCGTATTGTCTTGATTTTTCAAGTGCTGGCTTCAGAAATTCCCAAAATTTCACGAATTTCTGCCAAACTGAGACTCGCACGCGACTCCGTACCATCTAAAACTTGGGAAACCAAATGTTTCTTTTGTTCTTGAAGTTCTTGGATCTTTTCTTCAATGGTTCCCTTGGTAATCAAACGATAGACCTCGACCATCTGCTCCTGCCCCATGCGGTGGGCTCGTCCGATAGCCTGGGCTTCGACAGCGGGATTCCACCAGAGGTCCACTAGGATGACGGTATCAGCTCCCGTTAGATTAAGACCGACACCACCTGCCTTCAGAGAGATGAGAAAGGCGTCTCTTTCTCCCTGATTAAAGGCCTTTGTCATCTCTTGTCTGTCTTGAGCAGGAGTTGAGCCCGTAATTTTGAAGGAAGTCAAGCCCAAATTTGGGAGCTCTTGCTCGATTTTTTCCAACATTCCTTTGAACTGGGAGAAAATCAAGACCCGATGCCCACCAGCAGCCACTTGTAGCAATAAATCTCGGAGACTATCCAATTTACCACTGGCTCCTTGGTAATTGTCCATAAAGAGAGCTGGCGTATCGCAGATCTGGCGCAATCGCATGAGACCAGATAAGATTTCTACCCGACTTCTCTGGAATTCTTGATCTGTCACTTGGGCTAGGCGGTCTCGCATCTGTTGCAACTGGGCCAGATAAATGGCCTTCTGCTGGTCTTCCAGTTCATTTTTATAGACAACTTCGATCAGATCAGGTAGTTCTGTTAGGACTTCTTCTTTCTTACGCCTCATGACGAAGGGTTTGATAAACTGCGCGACTCGGTCAGCCGGTAATTTCATAAACTCCTTCTTGTTAGGTAAGAGCCCCGGAAGTACAATTTGAAAGATAGACCACAACTCTCCTAAATGATTTTCGATGGGCGTACCTGACAAAGCAAAGACTGCTGGCACCACGAACTGGCGCAAACTCTGAGCAATCTTAGTCTGAGCATTTTTCATGACCTGGGCTTCATCTAAGAAGAGAAAATCAAAGTCCATCTCTTGATAAAGCTCGCTGTCTTGACGAAAGGTAGCATAGCTAGTTACATAGATTTGGTGATTTTCAGAAAGAATCGCTTCTCGATTCGCTTTCAAACCATGCACGACAACCAAATCCAACTGTGGGGCAAATTTCCTGAATTCATCTGCCCAGTTGTAGATCAAACCTGACGGCGCCAAAATCAAGACACGACTGTCTTCGGTCACCTGACTAGTCAAAAAAGCAATAGTTTGCAGTGTTTTTCCCAGTCCCATATCATCTGCCAGAATGCCACCAAAACCATAGTAATGTAGCATTTGGAGCCAACAAACACCCTTTTCCTGGTAGTCTCTCAAACTCGCTTGAACCTGTACCTCTCCTAAAGGAAAATCCTCTGGATGGGTTAAATCATGAGCTAAATGCTGAAATTCTTCCGAGAAGGAAATCCTGTCTCGACCTTCAAAAAGCTGAGAAAGGCTATAAGCTAGGGATTTTCGCGCTTGGAAAGAACCATATTTTAGCTCAACCCCCAGTTCCTGCAAATTTTGACGAATCTGCTTGGTTTCCTCATCAAAAAAGTACACTTGGTCAGAAGAACTGATATAGAAATCCTGATTGCTGGTCAGGGCTTTAAGAGCTTGATCAATCTCTTCTTGGGCAATCCCTTGGAAGTCAAACTGGATTTCCAACAGTCCCCCCTTAGACTCGATCTGAACCTGAGGAGCTTGGACACTGTAGAGCTGATTCATCTCATCAGACAAGAAAACTTGACCCAACTTCTCAAAAGCAGGAATCGTATGGTGAAAGAAAGAATAAACTGCCTCTGGCTTCAAAGCCTGTCTCCAAGACTGAAAATCAGCCTCAAAACCAGCCCCTAAACAGACTTGAAATAGCTGGTTTTCCAAGACAGCATCGCTTGAAAAAGGTAATTGTTCCAGCTGTTGACGACTAGTCACCTTAACATCTCCATAGTCAAATTGGATATCCAAGCGGATGCGACCATCATCCTCCCTATCAAAGTAAAAGATTGGTGAGAAGGGTCTGATTTGCAAGCGCTCAGGAGCAGAAACTGTACCCAGTTGCCCAAACAAAGGCAGACAGGCGGCTAGGCGGTCACGATCACTGTTGTCAAACTGGAGGCATTTTCTCCCTCTTTCCTCCCGAGGGAGCTCCTTGAGTTCCTTCAAAAGAGTTATCTGATTAGGGGTCAAGAAATAAACATTCCCCTTACGAAAGAGAACCGCTCCCCCATAGAATACGTTAACCCGCTCAGTCTCAGAAATCTCCATCTCAAAATAATCGGGATACTCCTGCACAGAAAAAGAGAAAAGATTCGCTGCCGGATCTAAATCGTGAAAGAGAAGATTTTCATAACTAGTAATCTGGTGCTCAAAATGAAAATCTTCCAAGTTCATCAGCAACTCCACTCCCTGCTCAAAAAAGGTCAGAGGAAAAAAGAGGTGACGACCTTGATTGGGGAAAAAGAGATCTTGACTCAGTCCCTCCTCAATCAAGCCACATAAGAAAGTAAGAACATCTTGACTAGCTGTATCAAAAGCATTCCAAGACAAGTCATTCTCGTAGTGTTTCCCAATCATATATGGCTTTCGATGGACTAAGACCTTCAAAAAGAGAGGGATGTCACGAATGACATAATATTTTTGACTATCAACTAAACCGATTCGGAGAGTCCAAAGGAGGCGATTGGTCCCAGCTTCAACCTGGCCTTGAGCCGACAAAGTGTAGATTTTTTCTCTCTTCTGAGGTTGAATACGCTCCAAAAAACTATCACCAAAACTAACCTTGGTTTCGACCTCTTCTTGCTCTTCATGTCCTTTTTCTAAGGCTTGTAAAATCACCTGGCCTTCTTCATCGTTCTTCAGATAATGCTCGAGCGCTGCTAGGTGAACACAGTAACCTCTTTTTTGGAAAAAATCACAAGCACAAAAAACAAGATCATCCTCTAAACTGTAGCGCAAGTCTTCTCCCGCCACACGAGTATAGAGGCGATTCCCCTTTTCCTTGATGATCTCAATCTTGCCCTTCTCATAGAGAGTAACACCCTCCATGCGCAACTTTCCTGGAATCAATTTAGCCATAGTTACCCCTTTATCTTATCTCTTCATTATACCACATTTTCCCCTATGAAAATAGCCTTCTAGGAAGACTTTTCTCCTAGAAGGCTGGATTTTTAAAGTGTAGCAAAAGTGGTCACGATGCGTTGACAAACCTCTTCCAATACTGACTTCGGCATGGCTACATTGAGGCGGGCATGAAGAGTTCCCTCCTCCCCAAAGTCCAAACCTCTGTTCAAGATGACCTTGGCTTCATTCTTCAAAAGCTCTTGCAAGCAATCATCCGTTAGATCATAGGCTGAAAAATCAAGCCAGATCAAGTAGGTACCTTGTGGTTTCATGACCTTAATCTTGGTTTCGTTGCCCAAAACATCCACTACATAGTTAATGTGGTCCTCGATGACTTCTTTTAACTCTCCTAACCAGTCCTTGCCATAACGGTAGGCAGCTTCTGTCGCCAAATAACCCAAACCTGAGATCTCATGCTGGTTATTGGCCAACTGGCGTTTTTGGAAAGCCACACGAAGCTTTGGATTTTCAATAACTGCATAGGAATTCTTGGTCCCAGCAATATTAAAGGTTTTAGTGGCACTACTCAAGATAAGGGCAAAGTCTTTAAAAGTTGGATCAATGGTATTAAAAGACTGGTGTTTGTGACCAAAGAGGGCCAAATCTTGGTGAATCTCATCTGAAACCAACAAGACACCGTGTTTTTGGCAGAGATGACCAATCTTTTCTAACACTTCCTTTTCCCAAACACGTCCACCAGGATTGTGAGGATTGCAAAGGATATAAAGCTTCACATCCTCTTCCACTATATCCTTCTCCAACTGATTAAAGTCAATCTCAAACAGCCCATCCTTTTCCACCAAAGAATTGGTAATCAATCGGCGATTGTTCAGTTTGACACTGCGAGCAAAAGGTGGATAGACTGGTGTGTTAATCAGAACAGCTTCTCCTTCTTTTGTAAAGGCTTGAATGGCTGTTGAAATAGCTGGTACCACTCCTTCGATAAAGACGAGAGCATCCTTGTCAAAGTGATACCCGTGTTGACTGGCTTCCCATTCTTGAACCGACTCAATCAAAGCGTCGCTTGCATAAGTATAGCCATAGACCAACTGATCTGCGTAGGCTTGTACAGCTTGTCGAACTTCAGGCAAAACCACAAAGTCCATATCCGCTATCCAGGCTGGTAGAACTTCTCGATCAGCTTCCGCTTCTTTCCATTTATAGGTATGGTGCCCAAAACGATTGGGCAGGCTTATAAAATCATATTTTCCCATATCTGTCTTATCCTTCCAAAGCTTGGCGCAAGTCCGCAATCAAATCTCTAGCATCCTCAATTCCGATTGACAAGCGCAAGAGGTCATCTGTCAAGCCATAGGAATGGCGCACTTCTGCTGGAATATCAGCGTGAGTCTGAGTCGTAGGATAGGTAATGAGACTCTCCACCCCACCCAAACTTTCCGCAAAAGAGAATACTTTCAAGCTATTTAAAATATGAGGAATACGTTTTTCATCCACTACTTTAAAGGAAATCATACCCCCACGTCCTGTATAGAGCACTTCTTTGACAGCAGGTGAATCCTTCAAAAAGGCAACCACTTCTTGGGCACTGGCTGTAGAACGCTCCATGCGCAGAGACAAGGTCTTAAGACCACGAATCAACTGATAACTATCAAATGGTGACAAGACAGCACCTGTTGTATTGAGATTGTAAAACAGTTGTTCATATAGTTCTAAACTATTAGTCACAACTACCCCAGCCAAGACATCATTGTGCCCTGCTAGGTATTTGGTGGCTGAATGAAGAACAATATCTGCACCATCTTCAATCGGTCGTTGGTAAATCGGACTGTAGAAGGTATTGTCTACGACTACTTTGGCACCCTTAGCGTGAGCTATTTGGGCTAGTTTTGCAATATCAAATTCCAACATCAACGGATTGGTTGGCGTTTCGATATAGAGAACATCCACATGATTTTCCAGCTCAGCAATCAACTCTGCTTCAGTATTAGCATAGGTAAAATGGAAACGGCCTTCTTGCTCCACTTGGTTGAACCACCGGAAAGAACCCCCATACAGATCGCGCACAGCCAAGACTTTACTTCCTACTGGAAAGATACTAAAGGCCAGTACAATCGCAGCCATACCTGAGCTCGTCGCTAGGGCATAGTCTGCTGATTCAATCGCAGCCAAGACTTCCTCCGCCTTACTGCGAGTTGGGTTTTTAGTGCGCGTGTAGTCAAATCCAGTAGACTGGCCAAACTCTGGATGCTGATAAGTTGTTGAAAAATGAAGCGGAGTTACCAAGGCACCTGTTGCCTTATCTGACTTGATTCCCGCCTGGGCCAAAATTGTGTTGATGTGTAGTTCTTTACTCATGCAATACCTCCAAATCTATAGTAACTATTGTACCACTTATTTTCACTAACTCATTTTCTTCTTTTCAAGAGCTAGTTATAGTTTCAAACTATACAAAAACGATAGCTTCCTGAGAAACTATCGTTTATCCTGTTGAATAGACTGGTTATTTAACGTGTTTTGCCAGTTCTTCTTGGACTTTTTTATTGGATTCTTCTTTTTCTTTCAGCCATTTTTCTTTAGCTTTTTCATACTCATCAGTCGTTACAGTCTTATCTTGCAACTTGAGGTACTTGTATGATTCGACACCCTTATTTCCGGCTTGTGAGAATGGTGCTGAGAATGGAACTATCTTTCTCAAGCTAGGTGTTCCACCCTTAGAAACGTTTGGAATTGCAAGGGCGCTATCAACGAGCCAAGCTTGAACTTCAGCATATTTTTCATAACGTTTTGCTGGATCTTGCTCCTTGTTCGCTTCTTCCAACATTTGAGTGTAGGTATCAAGTCCAACTGCCTTGGCCTTGTCATTGACTTCACCTGGTTCTAGACCAAGGTTTTGCAACATACCACCGTTATTGACATTTAAGATATCAAGATAGCTTGATGGATCCAAGTAGTCCGCACTCCAACCACCATTGTAAAGGTCAAAATCCTTCTGGGCTGCTGTCTGAGCTAAATAACCAGAGCTATCATAATCCTCTGTTGACAGTTGTTGGATATCGATAACCACGTTCTCAGTTCCAAGAACAGATTCGATGGATTGCTTCATTGAGCTAATTTCTTGAATTTCTGTCTTATTGGTCATTTCTACAGTCTTATCCAAGTGAATTGGGAACTGAACGCCTTTGGCTTCTAGTTCTTTCTTAGCTTCCGCAAACTTAGCTTTAGCCTTGTCAGGATTGTAGTATGGGTCTTGCGCATCCGCAAAGTTGATTCCTTGCCATTCTTGGCCATAGTTAACCATCTTTTCTGAAACAACATCACCAAAGTCTTTTCCGTTGATGCTTACAAATGTAGGAGGTACAACCAGGTTACGAATAATCTTCGTTGCTCCGTCTTCCCCTTGAGATTGTGCCCCATAGGCCGTACGGTTATAGGCAAAATTGATAGCTTGGCGGAAGTTTTTATTCAGAACTGCTTCTTGGGTAGATTTCTTTTCGATGTCAGTCGTTTTAGAAGTGAAATTATAAGATTTTCTATCCAGGTTAAAGTTCAAGTAGAAAGAAGTGGCATCTTGCATGCTGTAGATGATATTGTCTTTATTCTTCTCTTTAATCCCTTCAAAACTTGAGCTATTTGGATAGAGACGTGCGTAGCTGTATACTCCTTCTGTAAAGTTACGTGCTAGGGCATCTTGGTCACTTCCATCATAGTAGGTCAATTTCACATCGTCCACAAAGACATTTTTAGCATCCCAGTAATTCGGATTTTTCTTGTATTCGATAACAGATTTTGAAACAAAGGATTTCATCAAGAAAGGTCCACTGTACAAAATACTAGAAGGATCCACCTTACCAAAGTCATCTCCTTTTGATTTCAAGAAATCAGCATTAACAGGAAAGAGAATGGTTGAAGTTGTTTTAGAATTCCAGTAAGGTTCTGGTCGAGTCAAAGTGTACTGAACTGTTTGGTCATCAATCGCCTTAACACCGACAGTTGAAAAGTCAGTTGTTTTTCCGTTGATATAGTCATCCAAACCTGCTACAGAGTCTTGAACCAAGTACAAGGCTTCAGATTTTTTATCTGCCGCATATTTCAAACCTGTCACAAAGTCTTGAGCAGTTACAGGGGCGTATTCTTCACCTTCGTATGTATACCACTTAGCATCTTTACGAAGTTTGTAGGTATAAGTCAAACCGTCCTTAGAAACGGTCCAATCCTCTGCCAATGATGGAACATAGTTACCGTATTGGTCATTTTCCATCAAACCATCAACCAAATTGGTAACAATATCATTGGTTGTTGCACGGTTCTCTGCTAGATAGTTCAAACTAGATGGATCACTAGAATAGACATAGTTATATGTTTTAGATGAACTTGCTGAGTTCCCACATGCGCTCAATAGGATACCTGCGCTTAACACGACACCTGCCAGTGTCAGATACTTGGCCTTAGACTTTTTCATTTCCAGAACCTCCTGTTTTAAAGTTTTGTCTTATTATACAGCTTTGGTTTTATTTAGTCAAGCAATTCCTGTCACAAAAGGTCGGAATTATATTATTTTCTCTACAAATTTTAGAATTTTATCTATTTCGTTAGGTATATGCAATGAGTAGTGTAATATTTTTACCTCTTATTCCTAAGTGCTTTAAAAGCTGTCTTGTAATTTGGATATTCTTTTTGACTGTGATTAATAAACAGTAAGACATCATTAAGTTCTTTGGGAGGTTTAGAAATGGAAATCCATCAAAAATAAAATTGATGGGGTATCCACTCCTTTTCAGACGCTATTTCAAACTTTTCTTAAATCTAAATCCTATATCAATAATATCCTTGAATCCCTTCATTTCAATACTAAGTTGGAAGCAATTAGTAAGAATATAAGATGTCTAGTATTTGATTTTCAAAATTTCAAAAATTTAGAATGATAATTCTCGTTACTTTGAATGTTAGAAAAGAGAGAACCAATCTGATCCTCTCTCATGCTTAGTTAGATGTCACCCTCTACAGTTGACAAAGAGTCAGCCAAAAACCCCAGATAGCCTTAGGCCATCTGGGGTTCTTGTTTTTTCATCGCTAAAATGATATCAACAATTCCATTTTAGTCGATTTTTGGGACTTAGTCTTCTAAATCCATTTCAGAAGCTGCTGATTTCTTCTTCTTGCCAAGAAGAGAGGCAGTTGCCAAGGCAGCTACTCCTAATCCAAGACCAGCAAAATGGTTACTTGCAGTTCCTGTATTTGGAAGTTTTCTACCGTTTGAACGTCCTGGTCCAGCAGGTTGTTGTGCAGGAGCTTGTGAGTGGTTCAATGCACTTGAGATTGAAGCACTGTCAGACAAGCTAGCTGAGGTACTTGCGCTATTGCTCAAGCTTGTGCTTGTTGAAACTGATTCACTTGTACTGATTGAAGTACTTACGCTGTTGCTCAAGCTTGCTGAAGTTGAGGCATTGCCTGAACCATTGCTTGTACTTGTTGAACCTGAACCACTACCTGAGTTGTTGCTTGCGCTGATTGAAGCAGAAGCTGATTGGCTTGCTGATACAGATGCTGAAGTGCTTTGACTTGCAGATACTGATGCGCTAGCTGATTGACTAGCTGAGCCATTGCTTGTGCTTGTTGAACCTGAACCGCTACCTGAGTTGTTGCTTGCACTGATTGAAGCTGAAGCTGATTGGCTAGCTGATACAGACGCTGAAGTGCTTTGACTTGCAGATACTGATGCGCTAGCTGATTGACTAGCTGAGCCATTGCTTGTGCTTGTTGAACCTGAACCGCTACCTGAGTTGTTGCTTGCACTGATTGATGCAGAAATGCTGTCACTCAAGCTTGTGCTTGTTGAGACTGACTCACTTGCGCTGATTGATGCTGAAGTACTATCGCTCAATGACACACTTACTGATTTGCTGAGTGAAACTGATTCACTTGCACTTACAGATTCAAGGTAGCTAGGAAGGTTAAACTCTGGCTTAGATTCGCTTGTTGGATCACCCTTACTATAGCTGAATGAGTTAGATTGTTGTGACGCACTTGTACTCAAACTACTTGAAACGCTATTGCTAAGTGATGTAGATGTGCTTACGCTGTTACTCAAGCTTACTGAAGTACTTGTTGAAACTGAAGTACTACTTGAGTTGTTGCTTGCTGATTCAGATGCACTGATTGAAGCAGATACACTGTTGCTCAAGCTTGTGCTTGCTGATTGGCTAGCACTGATTGAAGCAGATACGCTGTTGCTCAAGCTTGTGCTTGCTGATTCAGATGCACTGATTGAAGCAGATACACTGTTGCTCAAGCTTGTGCTTGCTGATTCAGATGCACTGATTGAAGCAGATACGCTGTTGCTCAAGCTTGTGCTTGCTGATTCAGATGCACTGATTGAAGCAGATACACTGTTGCTCAAGCTTGTGCTTGCTGATTCAGATGCACTGATTGAAGCAGATACGCTGTTGCTCAAGCTTGTGCTTGCTGATTGGCTAGCACTGATTGAAGCAGACACGCTATTGCTCAAGCTTGTGCTTGCTAATTGGCTAGCACTGATTGAAGCAGACACGCTGTTGCTCAAGCTTGTGCTTGCTGATTCAGATGCACTGATTGAAGCAGATACACTGTTGCTCAAGCTTGTGCTTGCTGATTCAGATGCACTGATTGAAGCAGATACGCTGTTGCTCAAGCTTGTGCTTGCTGATTGGCTAGCACTGATTGAAGCAGACACGCTGTTGCTCAAGCTTGTGCTTGCTGATTGGCTAGCACTGATTGAAGCAGACACGCTGTTGCTCAAGCTTGTGCTTGCTGATTGGCTAGCACTGATTGAAGCAGACACGCTATTGCTCAAGCTTGTGCTTGCTGATTGGCTAGCACTGATTGAAGCAGACACGCTGTTGCTCAAGCTTGTGCTTGCTGATTCAGATGCACTGATTGAAGCAGATACACTGTTGCTCAAGCTTGTGCTTGCTGATTCAGATGCACTGATTGAAGCAGATACGCTGTTGCTCAAGCTTGTGCTTGCTGATTGGCTAGCACTGATTGAAGCAGACACGCTGTTGCTCAAGCTTGTGCTTGCTGATT
>NZ_RJNK01000010.1:0-42803 GCF_003942585.1 Streptococcus oralis
GTTGTTAGATGCTGAAGCTGAGGCACTTTGGCTAGCACTTACAGATGCTGAAGTACTTTGANTTGCTGATACTGATGCGCTTGCTGATTGACTTGCACTTACAGATGCTGAGTGGCTTGCGCTTGCTGAAGCACTTTGGCTAGCATTTGCTGAGCTTGATGCTGATTGGCTAGCACTGATACTTGCTGATACAGATGCTGATGCGCTTTGGCTTGCACTAATTGACGCAGACTGGCTCGCGCTTGCTGATGCTGAAGCACTTTGACTAGCATTTGCTGAGCTTGATGCTGATTGGCTCGCACTCACAGATGCTGAGGCTGAACGACTTGCAGATACTGAAGCACTGGCCGAACGGCTTGAACTTACGCTCGCTGAGGCTGAGCGACTCGCACTAGTTGATGCACTCGCTGAACGGCTTGAGCTTACGCTCGCTGAGGCTGAACGACTTGCACTAAGCGATGCACTCGCTGAAGCACTGGCCGAACGACTTGAGCTTACACTTGCTGAAGCTGAGCGACTTGCGCTAAGCGATGCACTGGCTGAAGCACTTGCTGAACGGCTTGAACTTACAGATGCTGAGGCTGAACGACTTGCGCTAAGTGATGCGCTGGCTGAAGCACTGGCCGAACGGCTTGAACTTACGCTCGCTGAGGCTGAGCGACTCGCACTAGTTGATGCACTCGCTGAACGGCTTGAGCTTACGCTCGCTGAGGCTGAACGACTTGCACTAAGCGATGCACTGGCTGATTGGCTAGCTGATACAGATGCTGAGTGGCTTGCACTTGCTGAAGCACTTTGGCTAGCATTTGCTGAGCTTGATGCTGATTGGCTCGCACTAATTGACGCAGACTGGCTCGCGCTTGCTGAGTGGGATTGATATGCGCTAAGTGAGGCACTCGCTGAAGCACTGGCCGACAGTGACTGTTGCTTACTTGTTGAAGTAGACTTGCTACCAGCATCACTGATGTTCAGGCTAAAGTTTCTCAAAGGTTGATAATCCCCAACAGAACCGTATTCTCTACGAGCAAGGTAAAACGGAAGCTTAGTTTTCGCATTCGGTCCAGGCGTTTGGACAGTACCAGTAATACGAGCTATAACCCTATTAGGCCCAGATTGCGTAAACGTAGTCGTTATCCCCAATGCATGAGTAGGTCTCATATCATTGGTTACCAGTGCTAAGTACTGCGGATGGATAGGTGCCCCTTCAATCACTACTGAGTAATCAATTCTTTGACCTGGTTCAACTGTAACATGTCCTGGTCCACTTATGATTGTAGCACCGCGCGAATAAGTGATATTTCCTTGTCGGTTTAGATTTCCTGCTTGACGGAAACCTGAGTAACCTTCTTTTGGTGCAGTAGTTACTTGCTTATCTGCTGCTTGGTCTTTCTCAGCTTGCTTGGTTGTATCCTTACCTTGGGCTTGGTTCTTATCCGCTACAACACCAGCTGCGATATTATTGCTTGTTGTTGTTGCTTGACTTGTGCTAAGAGCTGCACTTACCAAACTTTGGTTAGCACTGCCTGATACAAGACTTGCCGCAGGGTTGACCTTATGGTTGAGCGATGCAGAAGCTGAGGTAGACACAGAAGCCTGCGCTGATGGTTCGCTAACAGCTGATGTACTCTCAACTACAGATGCAGGCGCTTGAGCGCTCGCTGGCTCTGATGGTGTAGAGCTTGCTGAGGCAGATGCTTTTGCACTTGCTGAGGCTGATACAGGAGCTGATGTTAATTGACTCGCTGACTCAGATGCTGGAGCAGTTGACTGACCTGCTGATGTTGAAGCACTTGCAGATGCTGACTGACTTGCTGAAACTGACTGACTTGCTGAGGTAGATTGACTGACTGAAGCTGACTGACTCGCACTCGCTTGAGCCTCAACAGATTGACTGACTGATACGGAAGCTGAGGCAGATGTTTGTTCTGCTTGAGCTTTCTTTACTTCTGCTTGCGCTTGAGCAATGATTGAGTTAGTACTTGTTTCAGTTGTTTCAGCTGCTTTTGGTTCAGCAGCGATGACTGTTTTATCCTTTTCTGCATACTCAGATGTTTCATCCGCATAAACAGTTTGCTCTTGAGTCATCACAAATCCTGCAGCTCCCGCGGCCAGGATTCCCCCTATACCCGCTAGCGTGTTAAAACTAAGGTGTGCGTGATCAAGTTCTTCAGTGTCTGACAGGGTACTAGAGACAACTTCGCCCATCCCACCGATACGGAAGAGATCCAATTGAGAGTTCGAGGCTTTTACCCAGTTTTTACCCGACTTGTAAAGCTTATAACGCTTTTTCTCATCTACGATCTCGAAATCTTTGTTAAATTTTTTACTTCGAAACATTTGATTCCTTTCTTTTATCCAAATGCGACCCTTTGTTAACCTCATGATCATTAACAAAGTGTAGTTGCGCTGCCCTCTCAAAACCAAAGCCAATAAAAGCCGCAGTCAGTCTCAGTTTTTATCCCTTTGACTCAGAAAAAGCAGATTCCATCTGGGATATACCAGTTGCTTTTATCTAGTATATACCATTTATCATTCTACCAAAAAGGCTCCTCCTTTTCAAGCATTTATACTCGAAATGACCAATGAAAACGCCTAATTTTTAGCTAAAATTCGCTTTTACGTTTCAAATTGTTGGAAGCGTTTTATTATCTTTCGAAATCCCTACTCCCCCTTTTCACACTAGTTCAATTAGATAGAGACAAAAAACCTTGACGAGCAAATCGTCAAGGTTCATCTGTTCTAGAGACCTCCTCCGTCCAGAAAAAAATCCTAGAAAAAGTGTCCCAACTGCATGAGTAGCGTGACCAAAAGGGTGACGAGAAAGAGAACTCCGCCCAACACAGCAATCATGCTAAAATCTTGCTTCTCCCTTTTTAGGGGTTTCTTTCGATTATCTAGCTGTTCTCGTATATGTTCTTGTAAAATGCCATTGTCCTTGTTAGACATGTGCTCCTCCTTTTCTATTGATAGAAAGGAACTTGCTTTCGTCGAAAGCAAGCCCTTGTCTTATTAGCTTATAAAATTGCCTTGTAGGATTCCAGATCAGCCTGATTCGCCGCCTGTTTTTGCTTAGCAAGAGCAGCCTCCATTTCAGACGGAAGAGAGAGAACTCCCTGAATCTTACCTACCATGGCTGATACATTTTCCACCGGATAAATGTGGCTTTCTGCAACGAAACGATGATTGTGACAAGTCGTCTCAAAACTGAGAATCAGCATATTATTCTCAAAAGCTGTTCGACTGCCATTGAGAATTTCATCGCTGATATTGATGTCCAGATACAAGTCACAGCGAGCAAAAAGTTCATTCACCTTAGCTGGACGAATATTAGGATAGAGGGAAATATTCGGATAGCGATTTAATTCCATCAAATGACTTGACATCTCAGTAATCGCTCCAATATGGAAATGAACATTTGGTAATTGAGTCAAAAGTGACTCAATTTGCTCGATTTGGTCACTATTCGTCAGGATCAAAGCTTCTGGATTCATATTATTGAGGCGATGGTATTGATAGAGATAACCGACATTGCGGAAGTAACTCTTCTCTTTTGGTGTTGCAAGCTTGAGGATTTTATCATAAACTTGCTTATCCTGTACTGCAATACGGATGTTGCGATGAGGCAACTGCATCGCTGCTTTCATGTTACCCGGCAGCTCCTCTCCAATCGGCTCCTGCCAGAAGAGAATATCCTCTGCTCGTCCTTCTTTTGGAGTCAGACCAACGGCTACTAAAAATGGTGTTGCTAGAGAATTGTAGATAATGCGATCTGTATCATATCCACGATATCGCAAGTAAAAAATTACAAATTCTTGCTTAGAATTGAAAATATGGCGTTTTCCATCAAGAGTTAAGACAATATCCTCTGTTAGATGATTTTCCATAATCACCGTTACGTTATCTTGATTAAAGTAGCGTGTATGAGTTGGACATTGGGCATCATCATAGGTAATCTGTGCAAAGAGACGTCCCTTGCGATTGTAAATGTCCGCAGCACGTACGCGACCTTGATCATCCAACCACTCGACTGCACGCACGCGACGTTCGTGTGTTGGTTGACGGTAAAAGATATTGGCACGTTTTTTACCCATATCTAAGATTTCACCATTAACATTACTCGAGCGGATTTCCCACAAATGAGGCTTTGGAACAAGGTTAAAATAAAGAGGTAGATCGTCCTCTGAAGCCACATCTCCAGTAAAGTAACTGTAAGGCGACTCAACATCAGGTGCGAGGTAGCCATCGTCTCGGATCACGACAACAGGGCAGTCTAACCCAGCTGCCTTAAGTGAACGTAACAAATCAAAACTCGCTTGATCATAGCGTTCAAATAAACAAATCATAGTGTTTATGCCTTTCTTTTCGAATCCCTACTGATGCTGTGCAGATTGAACAAGATCATACCAACGCTGGGCGATATGTTCATCAAGATATGGTTCTGCCACCTCGTAGGACACACGGGATAAATCTTCTTGGGAATGTTGAGTAAATAGCTGGACAATCTTTTCTGCATATTCCGTTGTCATTGCATCCAAATCATCTGGACGCGCCTCAGGAATCAAGTAGCCATTTTCCCCATCACGGATAAAGGTTGGATTTCCATAACGTACATCAAAACCAATAATTGGCAGACCAGAGCCAACCGCTTCTAACAAAGTCAAACCAAATCCTTCACTTGTGGAGGCAGAGAGGTAAGCAGAGTAATTTCGATACACATCTGCCATGTGGTGATGCCCCATCAGACGGATATACTCTCCTGCATTCAACTCATGAATCAACTGCTCCAACATAGCTCTTTCGCCACCCGTACCATAGATATCAAAAGTGATTTCAGGTAATTGCTCATGTGCCTTCACTACAGAGTGAATCAACCAATCAATATGCTTTTCACTGGCCAAGCGCGAAGCTGTAATCAATCCAAACGGCTTGCGCTCTCCTTCTGGATGACGCAATTGATCCAAACTTCCCACCGGAATAGTCAAGATTTCCTTTGGTTTGATGGTTGTATATTGAGCGAATTGTTCTTTGAGTAGATTCGTTTGCGCATCGGTCGAGTTAATGATATAGTCCACTTCGTCAGCATATTCGAACTGATACTCATAATAGTTATTCCATAAAATATAGTCTTTCTCAGCAGGATTTTCACTAAAGTGGTCTGCATGAACGATTACGACTAGCTTTGCAGCGCCCTTATTAGCAAAGATAGCTTGACCAATATCTGTCTCTCGGTCTAAGATCAACAAATCTTTGTCCGTCAGAGACAGACTTCTCATAAAATGCGCGACAAACTCTTGCTTAGAATAGAAAACATGATTTGGGAAACGATAGACTTGCGTCTCCTGTCTACCATCGACTTCATTGATGATTTCTTCATAAGCCACACTGCCATCTTCATTGAGCCAGGTACGTTGATATAATTGCGCATGACCATTCATCGGACTAAAATACTCGATAAAATTCTTCGTATAAGTATAGTACTCTTTTTGAATCAAACAACCACGCGAAACAATTTCAGCGCGCTCAATCAACTCTTTGTCCATATCACAGGCATAACAAGTCACAAAATCACCATCACCAAATACTAGTCGGATCGTCTTCATATCGGTGTCGCGGATAATTTCGAGGGGCTCTTTATCGAAACTCGCTAAGACCTGTGCTAGCGTATAGGTCGTCGGTGCAATTTTGACATCTGTAAAGTGCTGATAAAGCCAGATAACCTCAGAATCTTCAAAGCCGATATTCTTTGTCAAATGTTCAATGTTATCAGCAGATATAAAATCCATAAAGATGAACTTCGCTTCTAAGCCAACACTACGAAGCAATTTTGCACGGTAGATCTGCGCATATTCTACACCGCTACTCGCCCAGCCAATCCCCAAATTGATGTTATAAATTGTCATATTTGATTATCCTCTTACAAAAAGTTATCTCGTTTAATTCTTGAAAGACGTTTGATTCTCTTGCCCTTATCATCATCTAACTTATCTTCGTCTTTCTTTTTAGGTTTTGCGCGACGTGAAGTGATGTAGCTGACAGAGATGGTACTATCTGTTCCTGTTTTTGCAAGGGGTTGTTCGAGATGGAGTTTTTCTCTCTCAGGCACCACCTCTTCTTTCTCCTTAGCAACTTCTTCTGGTCTATCAAGTTCTTTACGCAATTCTTGAATTTTTTTGATATCTTTTGGTTTACCATCGATATCGTCCAGTTCTAGAAAATCATCAATTCGACTAATAATATTTTTAATTTTTTCTTTTTGTAAATTATACAATCTCTCAGCCTCTGCCCGTTTTTTAGTCAGAGTATCGATTTCTTCGAGAATAGATTCTCTCGTATCTAAGTAGTCTTTTTGTGCCTTTTCTAAAACTTCTTTAGCTTCTTTTTCGGCCCTATCGTGAGCTTCAATGACAAGAGATTTGGCATAAATGACTGCTTCACCAATCTCTTTCTCTTGATTCTTCATAGAGTCGATTTTTTTACGTAGGGATTCAATCTTTTCATTCTTCTTTTGAATTTCACGATCGAACCCTTCCTCTAATGCTTCGATACAATCTTCGACTTCCTTAGCACGGTAGTTACCGAACAATGTTTTCTTCAGTCTCATTTTGCTCCCTCTATTCCTTACTTATTCTAATTTACACTACTACTTCTCATTGTAGCATAAAATAGCGTAAATTGCTATTCTTTTCTAAGCTCCAAATAAGGAAAATATCCTGAAGCGCTATCAAGCAAAACCCGAACTTAGTTTAAAGCTCATTCATTTCTAAAAAAATGTCTGATTGATAGGTCAGACATTTTTAAAAGTAAAAACATGAACGCTACTTCTTAGACCAGAAAGAATTCGAGTTATTACTTCCTATTTTAAAATTTTAGTTCCGTCCAAGTAAGCGGTGTATAGCCAAGCAATTCCACACCATCATACTCGACTGTTTTCACGATCTCTTGGATGTTTGTTTTCAGCTCTTCAGTTGCTACACTATTTGAATCATCCAAGACCACATCATCTTCCACGACGAAGAGTGGTTTTTGGTAACGATCATAAAGATTGTTCATCACGAGACGAAGTCCCACAGAATCAATGCGATTTTGATTTTGGCCATTACTTGCATATTTGTTGATAAAAACTTCTTGGGAATTGCTTGATGCATAATAACTGAAGCTGACAAAGTCAATTTTCCCATCTCTTAGGACAAAGAGGTCATCATTTTCAATATCCAAGGCGATTTGATCACGTTCCAAACGACGTAAAAAGTGATTTGGGTAGTATCCACGCACTTGCACGTCTGTAAACAAATAATTTTCCCTATCTTTGACTTCTGCTTCCATTACATCAATAGCATTTTCAGTTTGCTGACTGTAGTTTTTACTAACAACCATCATCCCACCAAACTGAAACTCTGGATTGATTGTTTTTCCGAGCTTGATTGCACGTGCAGAAGCAACTAATTGATAATGAGCTGCTTGCCAAATCACCTGTTCTTGATTGTCATCTGCTCCAAAAGACAATCCCCCACCAAGAAACGGCAAATGGTGCAAAACGTTGAACTCATTGAAGGTAATCCAATACTTCACTTTGTCCTTAAAGTACTGAAAGACCGCTTCTGCGTAACGCTCAAAGAGTTCGATCATCTTGCGGCTTTTCCAAGCTCCATATTTTTCGTATAGATTCAGCGGAAGGTCAAAGTGACTCAAAGTCACAATAGGTTCGATATCTTTTTCTAATACGTCATCGATGATTGCTTCATAATATTTCAATCCCTCTTCACTCGGTTGCAGCTCTTCACCATTTGGAAAGATGCGTGCCCAAGAAATCGAGATTCTATAGGCATTAAAACCCATTGATTGAATTAAATTCAGCTCTTCCGTATAATCTCTCTGACCTACTGAGGCAAATCTCCCCAGGATATCATAAGATCCTAAAGGTACATTTTTGTAGTCAACTGTTCCATTCAGAACTTCTATCCGAGATTGGTCAACTGGTAATACATCTGTAGTACCCAAACCTTTGTTACTATTTGACATCATATTTCTAATCATAGTGGCTCCTTTTGATTTTTATTATTTCTATTTAATGATTGCAAGTTCTGATATTTTTAGGATGATTTAGCATCTTCCTTTTTTTGAGTAATAGCAGCCAAACCAGACAATTCACTTGCAACATTTCTTAAGTCACGTGCTAGGGGCTGCGAACCTGGTCTGAGTAGGTGATAGAGTTGGCGTTCCGTCATCCTTAAATTTGTTCCATTTGATTCTGAATAGTGAGACAGATGTTTCAGAGAGTCTTGCAAATCTATATTCTTTATTGATTCTTCTCTATTTTCAAGCTCCTGTTGCTCCTCAGCAATATGTGTTTGAGACGATCCTTCTTCAGAAATTTCAGGTGTCATCACTTCTTGCACTTTTTGCTGGTGAGTTAGAGGGCTCATATCCAGTTCAGAGAGGCTCTTATACAGACGTTCCGAAGTATGCAAGTCATGCGCGAATACTTCTGTCTCCGCTACACTCTGTCTATAGGAACCAAATTCTGATTCTAACATACTATAGGATTGAGATAGGGATGCTTTCCTTAAACTCACCGAATCAGCTACACTCTGACTTTGACTTAAGGATTCAGATATTTGTTGGCTTTGACTCAAGGATTCAGACTCACTGAGATAGAGGACTTCGCTCAAACTTAACGACTCGGACTCAGAAAGTAGATGAGAAATCATCTCACTCAAGGATTCAGACTCCGAAAGGGATTCCCACTCGCTCTGGCTTAGGCTATAGAACTCAGACTCGGAGACACTCTGACTCGCTTGTTCTGATTCGGAAGAACTCCACCACTCTGATTCTGAAAAGCTTTGGGATTCGGATATGGATTCCCACTCGCTCTGGCTTAGGCTATAGAACTCAGACTCGGAAACACTCTGACTTGCTTGTTCTGATTCAGAATAACTCCACCACTCTGATTCTGAAGAGCTTTGGGATTCGGATATGGATTCCCACTCACTCTGGCTTAGGCTATAAAACTCAGACTCGGAAACACTCTGACTTGCTTGTTCTGATTCAGAATAACTCCACCACTCTGATTCTGAAGAGCTTTGGGATTCGGATATGGATTCCCATTCACTCTGGCTTAGGCTATAGAACTCAGACTCGGAGACACTCTGACTCGCTTGCTCTGATTCGGAAGAACTCCACCACTCTGATTCTGAAGAGCTTTGGGATTCGGATATGGATTCCCATTCACTCTGGCTTAGACTATAGAACTCAGACTCGGAAACGCTCTGGCTTAGGCTATAGAACTCAGACTCGGAGACACTCTGACTCGCTTGCTCTGATTCAGAAGAACTCCACCACTCTGATTCTGAAGAGCTTTGGGATTTGGATATGGATTCCCATTCACTCTGGCTTAGGCTATAGAACTCAGACTCGGAGACACTCTGACTCGCTTGTTCTGATTCAGAAGAACTCCACCACTCTGATTCTGAAGAGCTTTGGGATTCGGATATGGATTCCCACTCGCTCTGGCTTAGGCTATAGAACTCGGACTCGGAGACACTCTGACTCGCTTGCTCTGATTCGGAAGAACTCCACCACTCTGCTTCTGAAGAGCTTTGGGATTCGGAAACGGATTCCCACTCACTCTGGCTCAGGCTATAGAACTCAGACTCAGAAACACTCTGACTTGCTTGCTCTGATTCGGAAGAACTCCACCACTCTGATTCTGAAGAACTTTGGGATTCGGATATAGATTCCCACTCGCTCTGGCTTAGGCTATAGAACTCAGACTCGGAGACACTCTGACTTGCTTGCTCTGATTCAGAAGAACTCCACCACTCTGATTCTGAAGAACTTTGGGATTCGGATATGGATTCCCACTCGCTCTGGCTTAGGCTATAGAACTCAGACTCGGAAACACTCTGATTCGCTTGTTCTGATTCTGAAGAACTCCACCACTCTGATTCTGAAGAGCTTTGGGATTCGGATATGGATTCCCATTCACTCTGGCTTAGGCTATAGAACTCAGACTCGGAGACACTCTGACTCGCTTGCTCTGATTCATTCAAAGAAAGAGGCTCTGAGTATGCAATACTTTCACTCAAAGAGAATGCGTCCGTATCCTGACAAAGGGACTCCTCTGTCAAATGCTCAGAAATAGAGAGGCTATCAACCAAGGAAAGAGACTCAAATTCAGATTCTGAAGAAGAGACCACTAATGAGTAGTTCTCAGACATGGACTCTCGAAGCGAGAATCCTTTTGCTGATATACTTTGGCTAACCGACTCACTGTACGAATCTGCGACAGAAAGGCTGAGGGAAGCTAAAGCGCTAGTTGACAAACTCTGACTAACATTCTTTATCAAGTCAGCCACTCCCAAACTGTTCCTTTCCTGAAAGTCTTCTAAGGCTTCCATGACAGAAACTGACTCTGTTGGCAACTCGAGATCTTCACTAGCACTCAGAATAATTTCCTTTTGCTCTTTGAGTTTTCGACTAACGGGCTTTGATTTAGTTGCATCCAGGCTACGGTAATCACTATCTTCCCTACCCTTTTGCTTAAACTTTGATATCAAACGTTTAAATCCCTTTAGCTCTTTGTTATTATTTTTACTCATAATATGATTTTCTCCAAAAATACAGTTATATCATCATTATAAAGTCTACAACAGAATCTGTCAAAGTATTAGCCAAAGAAAACTTCTAACTTCCCAGAAGGCTTAATATTAATGTAACTCAATGCCATATTTTTTATAATGTTTAGATTTATATCTGCATTCATTCTTTTGTATGATTTAAAAGCTTCTTTATGAAACTCAAAGACAGGATTTTTTTGGGCATACCCTTGACTAGACACCAAACCTTGAAATTGCTGTAAATAGTCAACCTGCTCAACCCAACAGTCATCTATCGCTCTCAAAACAACAGTTCGTTGAAATTGATTGAACAACTCTGAATCCTTGATTTTATCTTTTTTCTGCTGGTATTCTGAAACAAGGAGGTCAGATAAAAACTTTTTAACTTGCCGTAAATCCGTGACATCTAGATCATCTGGAATATCCTCGCAGTAATAACTAATGTTATCCAAAACAAAGCGAAATAAATCCGCCCGCTCTTTAAACGGTGTTTTACTTGTATAAATGTCTACTGCATCCGATAGGGTAGACAAGAAATAGGCCAAATCAAAATCTGGATGAGAGATGAGCTTATTACGCTTATTGTAGATAATCTGTCGCTGAATACGGATACTTTCATCATATCGTTCCGTTGAACGTCTGGAAGCAGCTGATGCGTTATCACTATTCTTCTGAGCTTCTTCAACCGCATATCTAATACGACGAGAGGTCAAATGAATCTTTTGTTTTTCCTCTGGTTTTGCAATTTCTTTGTGATAGTACTCACTAATCCATTTGCTACCAGACTTGGAAATAAGATCATCCTCAAGAGAAATAAAGAATTTGCTCAATCCTGGAGCGCCTTGTCGTCCGGCACGACCGCGAAGCTGCAAATCGACTCGCTCACTGGACATTCTCTCTGTTCCAACAACAGCAAGTCCACCCAACTCAGCAACCCCTTCTTCCAAGATAATATCTGTTCCACGACCTGCCATTGATGTTGCTACCGTCACTGCAGAACGTCTACCAGCCAGTGCGATCATCTCAGCCTCTTTCGCTGCATTATGGGCGTTCAACACATTATGGGCGATTCCCTCCTGGAGTAAGAGCATAGAATAAATCTCAGACATTCCAACCGATCCTGTCGCAATTAAAACTGGCTGTCCTTTTTTATGTAATTTTTTGATATACTCCAATGAAGCATATAACTTTTGAGGAATCGTGAGATAGATTTCATCTGGATAATCAATTCGTAAATTGGGTTTTCGTGTAGGAACAACTACGACTCCCAAGTCGTAAACGTCTCTGAACTCCTCCTCACAAACTTTACCAGTACCCGTCATTCCTGCTAATTTTGGAAACATTCTAAATAAATTTTGATAGGTAATAGAGGCCATCGAACGCGTTTCCAATGTGATTTTCACACGTTCTCTGGCTTCTAGTGCTTGGTGCAGCCCTGATTGGAGTTTGTTTCCTTCCAAGAGACGTCCTGTCGCCTCATCCATCAGTTTAACTTCGCCATTATCCACTGTGTACTGACGATCTTTTTCAAATAAGTGGTTAGCTCTCAAAGCTAGGTTAATTTGGCGAATGAGCTGGTAATTATCTGGATCATAGGCATTCTGAACGCGAAAATAAACCTCTGCTTCCTTTACTCCTTTTCTCGTCAACCATACAGACGTCCGAGTGGAGTCTAGATTAAAATCTTCCCCTTCTTTTAGAGTTTTCACAAACTCATCACACGAGAGAAAGAGGTTGGATTGAACCCGAGGAGAACCTGAAATGATTAGGGGCATCTGCGCACTATCTAGCAAGGCTGCATCTACTTCATCGACCAAACAAAAATAAAATTTTGGTAAAAACTTCTTTGATTGAGATGTCGCCAAATTTTCTTCTAGGTAATCAAACCCTAAAGCACTATGTGTTGTATAGACAATATCACTCTTATAGATTTGTTGTTTTTGAGGAATTTTAAGTTTTTTTGTCGGATCGTCCGAGACACCAACCCCAACTGTCATTCCTAAAAATCGAAAAACGGGTGCCATTTGTTTAGCATCACGCGCTGCCAAATATTCATTGGCCGTGACTAAGATCGTACTTTTTTCCGTCAAAGCATTTAGGTATAAAGGAAGGATAGCTGTCAAGGTTTTTCCTTCCCCTGTTCTCATTTCTGCAATCTGATTGTCCTGCATAACCAAGGCCCCTAAAACCTGAACATCATAAGGATATAATCCTAATACACGCTTGGCTGCCTCACGAATGGTTGCATACGCTTCCGGCAAAATGGACTGCAAGCTTTCTCCTCCAGAAAGGCGTTCTTTAAACCATTTTGTCTGAGCTTGCAGTTTCTCATTTGACATAGCTGCATAACTATCAGATAGTTTATTAACCTTCTCCAAAATCTTTTTGTAACGCATTAGTTTATAGGAGTTGGTCAAATTGAATCGTTTAGTTTTCATTCTCTCTCATCCACTCTTCAATCTTTTCCAAGTCAATCGCTTGAAGTAAAAATGACTTATCTAATAAATATTCAATGTTTGCTAGTTCACGTGGTCTAGTCTTCAAGTCCGCATATTCCTTAACTTTTGTCGGATTAAATTGCTGTAGCAATAATTCTTTAAAAATAGGCGGATTTACTCGATTGCGGTAACGTTCCAGCAAGCGTTGATAGTCTAGTTCGCTTAAAAACTCATCCGTCACAAGAGCGTATGAATTTCCAAATTGTTTGGAGTAATGCAAGGCCGCAATATTAGAAATCGCTCCATAACCAACAAAAGCCACTTTTTCAAAAAGATGCTCTTGCGCTAATTCTTCAATCGTTTCAAGCAAGGTTTCGTAAAAACGTTCCTCCATGTATAGAAGCGCTTCTCTATAAGACGAATTAACAATCAATACATTTGAGAAATGTTCGCGAACATGTTCTGGGATAAAACCTGTTCGATTGAGTTCGGGTTCAGTAAAGCAAACATACATCGTTTCTTTCTCGGAATCCTGATGAAGCAAATCAGATATCCAGTAGCGATCCACTGTATAATCCGCCAACTGCTCCTCAGCAACATAAATCCCTTCAAACAGGAAGCGATGACAACCCGAGCTGACTAACTGCACCTTATAATATTGTGTACTATCTGGAACGCATACGCTCACACTCTCTCCCTGTTTAATGATTTGATTCGAAATTTCTTCATCTCGAGCATCCATAAATTCAACCTTTAAGTATGTTGAATTTTCTGGGATGGTTTCTATATGACTGCCAAAAATATAGTTTTGCCCACGTTTCAATTCAGGAAGCTGACTCGTATTGCGTAAAGCCTGATAGTTTGCCCGTGAATGCCATTCATGAATAACTGTTCCCGAAGGCATGAACTGATTTTCATACAAAACATGACCACCATCTAACAGTTTGACAGATGAACCGTATAGATACTGAGATACGCTTTGGATATCCCAATAAGCAAAATAGACTTCTTCCTTGTATCTCACGATTTAAACTCCCTTTCAAAACTATTCATTAATAGCGTTTTATATTGATTAAAGAACCATTCGACAATACCTTGTGTATCGTCGTTGTGTCGTCCAGTCAACCCCTTACTGATAACGCTGACGCGGTAATCTCGCTGTCCTAACTCATCCAGTATATCAGGATAGGCAGACATGTCATAGTCATCTTGATACATAAAGGAGATAATGAATTTTGTTCTTGAGAAATCAGCTGACTCAAAAGCCGTCCAGAAACGTTCGTTAAGCTGAGCTGTAGCTTCACTTGATAACTCCCCTATTGTACGATACACCAAATCCAGTGACGTTGGAAATCCTCCTGGACGAATAGTTGACTCATTTTCTGCCATATCTCCTAAGTTGACAAGAGGTTTTCCGACAATGACGGCATGAGGTTCCAACTTAGAACTATAGTAAAGGGCGCCAAAAGTCCCCATTGATAAACCTGACAAGGTCAGTTGTTCCTTCGTAAAACCAAGTTCATCTAAGCAATTATGAATCACTTGAAGAAGTTTTTGTTCGAGCTCCTCCGATCCAAGATAGAATGCGCCCCCCTCTGAACGCGGATCCCCTACTAGTAAGAATGGCGATCTCAAATTATTCATCATCCAGTACCCTTCAAATCCCTCTGCAGGACGGTACCCTGAAAAATAGATGTTCAACGGTGGTTTCAAATCTCCTGGATGGAAGAAATAAATCAGTTCTTCTCTATTTTTATCGCTAATTCGTTTTCCTCCGACTAACAAGTCTCCATAGCCTAGATGGGAGTCTCGATAGTGGCAGGGACCAAGTTTTACAATTCCTTGTCCTTTTGCTTGAATACTGATACTCAAATAATACGAATCATTTACATCTAACGTCAGAGACCGATCAAAGCTCGTTTCATCATAAATCCATTCTTGCATGGGAGAATTTCCAGCTGGAAAACCTTTAACAACGTAGCGGATCGAACAACCTTCTGAAACCCTGAACTCAGGCCACAGATCTAAGGGCATCTCCCCACTCAGAAAAACATTATGTTGATAGGTCGCAATAGTCTGATAATCCTCGCCGTATCGGCCACACAAACGAAGGTAGTTTGTTCCTTCATAACTGACTTGCCCCTCAAAAGATGGTGCAGCGACTAGATGATTAACACTTAGTTTCGTTCCATTTTGCTTAGAGAAAAAACCACGTGAAAATATATGTAGCATCTGCTCTGGATTTTCAAAATTTGTTTTCACAGCTTTTTTGCGCAAAAGAAATCGTTCCAACGTTTTTGTAGTGATTTGACAACGCTCATGATAGAACAGACGGTAAACCTGAATTTTCTGATCCAAGATAGTGACATACTCTAAATATTCAGCAGTATCTACTAACACGACATCAAACGGTTTGTCTACTTTTTTCTTCTTTTTTTTCCCGTTTTCCGCCTCAACTTCTCTATTTAAGATCCCGATATCTTCTGGCAATAAAGAGACGATGTCTTCTGGTTTGACAAATGTCCATTTTATATTACTAGGAATTTCATATTGCTCCTGCCAATTTTCATCAGCAATTTGCAAAACACTAATTTTTTTCATTTCCTTTTAATTCCTTTATGGTATTTTTCCACATATCGACAATCTCACCCCTTGTATACTGTTCAATCTTCTTGACTGAGTGAACTAGAGATTGATTCCAATGTTCTAAGTTTGTGAGGTAGTATAAGAGTGCCTCTTCAAAATCTGAAATATCCTCTAGAATCCAACCATTTTCTCCATGCTTCACATAAGAAGAACTATACAAGTTAACCTGAGGGATCCCTCCACTAATGCCAGCGATTTGAGTCAACACATCAGCTGGAGTTCCCAAATCTAGTATAATACGAACGTACTTCAGAACTTTAATCAAATCGATGTCGCTATGAATGGCCTCAATATCAATCCGTTCGCGAACAATCTCCTCTTCATCATCAAGAACTCGGTTCTCACCTCTCGCTCTCTTCTCTTTATCAACAAAAATCAATTCTTGTTCATATTCTGGCTTAAGAGATCGATAGCTTTCTAGTACCTGTTTTATATAGGCCTCTCGACCAAAATCCTGACTTTGTGTTCCAACCAGCAAGTCAATCCATTCATTTTTCAACATCATTTCAAACAAAGTCGTAAACACATATTGAATTTGATCTGCTGGTAGATTGTCGTAATTGACGTAAATAATTAACTCTTTTTTTCTTTGACTATGCCCTAGGTTTAGATGAGTGTCATAAGGCGGAATCTCATAAAATCCTGGCAACTGTTCTAGATCCACATTAGCTGCTATCGTTTCAATTTTATTTAAACTATCAACAACGAAGAACGGCGTGTCTGTCAAATCCGTTAGCAGCTGCTCCTGGTTTGTAATTGGATAGCGATCTCCAAAAAAAGACAAGATAACATGATGGTTTTCCTTAATCTTTTGGAAAAAGTGATTGTGCTGCACATCTGACGAAATCACAATCGTATCATCCTTGGTTAGCGAAGAAGTTAGATACTGATCTAGTTTTTCATTGATCAATTCTTCGATATCTCGGTAAACTTCTTTTGTAAATGTAGCCTGTGCCTCAGGGTTGATAAGTACTTGATGATTTTCTGTGCTCAAAAATTCCCTAAACTGCCATGTACCTTGTAAATTTAAATAATCTTGGTAGTAAGGCTGATCATTTTCAAAATAGATGACACTTGAAACAAATCCACGATCATCAAAAATTAGCTGATGATTTGTCTGCCCACCCTCAAAATAAGTAATATCAAAGAAATTACCTGTTTGTGAAAAGTTAATTTTAGCATAGTGTTCTTGATTTAAATATACCTCAATCATAAAAGGAGTATAGAAGAATTCTACTCCTTGAGGCCATTTAATATCTTCCAGACGAATTTTACGTACAGATACATCTGTCAGACCTTGTATGGTATCAAATAGATTCCATACAGTTTCTGGCAATATTCTTTGCTGATAAAGAAAGGTTCGAATATGTGGTGAATAGTTCAAAATCAGAGTGGTATTTGCCTCTCCTGATTGCTGAAACATTCGCAGCAAATTCACCGCATCATCAAACATCATATTTTTAGACACGTAATAGAAAGGCAGAGTGGTAGAATACCATTTCCGATCTTGTCTATACCAAGATGGTACAAAGTAAAACATATCCCTCTATTCTCCTTTAAATTCTAATTCTTTGTGGTAGTAAGTCCCAATTCTCAAGATACGTATTTCTTCATGCAAAGGCAAGAGCATACTGACTAAAATGATCAATGTACTTGGTATAGTCAAAAGCAAATTTGGAAGAGGTAGGAAGAAATTAATGAAATAGGGTAAACCAATAAAAACGATCAGGTAGAGTGCTCCTACATTAGATTGTAAGGAAATGTAATGTTTCAAAACTTTTAAAGTTGCTTTCCCAGGCTGGATATAATCTAGGTATTCTCCTTGACGTTGTAAACGTTTCGCTGTTTCTTCTGGTTCTAAGTTGATATAGGCAAATAAAATTGCAAGAAGATAGATAGCAAGCAAGTAAAAGGCTAAACTTAGGGGGTTTGTAAAGTCAAATAAACTACCAAAATTTTTTGTAAAACCATGTCCAAACCAGTCTAATACCAACTGAAGCAACATAATAACACTCGAGGCATACATAATAGGCATTCCCCCAGAGGGAAGAAATTTGATAGGGAGGTAAGATTTGCCATAGTAACGACTACTTAACATGACTCGATTTAGAGGCAAACGAATTTCAGCTCTCTCGCAGACCACGGCAATATAGCCCAAGATCAAAAATGAGATCGCCGCACCTACTAGAAAGGCTAATCCTTCTTTAGACAAAACAGATTGTCCTATCAATACCACTAATTGGTTAGCAAATTGTAGCAGAATTCCTGAAATAATAATAATTGTCTGCCCACCTACTCCCTTGCTAACATTCAAACTAGCCAACCAGATAATAACAAAGCCTCCTGCTACAACAGTTGCCAGTACAGCCATATTATAAATCCAATCATCTACAAGAAGCAAAAAGCGTCCATTTTCCGAACGAGCCGTGTACATAACAGCTATCCCCTGTAACACGGAAAAAATCAAAGTGAGAATCTTTTGCACAAAATCCGCTTTTTTCAATGACCAGGACTGGATATTCCAACTTTTATTCAAGTTGATGACCTGCCAAACGATCATCGTCGTAATCCAAGGACCTAGTCCCAGTGAAAACATGGAAATCTTAGAGACATCTACTCCTGCTAAGGAATACAAATAGGCCAAGGGATTTTGCTCAGTTATTTGTGAAAAACCTGTATTGCCATTGTATCCTGGAAGTAAAATATGGCGACCAAGTATATAGATCGCAATGATCAAAATTGTAAAAATTGCTCTTCGGAAAAAAATACTTGTTCGTTTCTGTTTCTTAAGACCGAAATGTTTCATCTGTCATCCTTTATTCTTTATATTTAGCAAGTCTTGCGATCATTTTCTAGCAATGTTCATTCACCATCGTAACAGCAAGACAACCCAAGAAAACAGGCTCATCCCACTGATAATCAAGATAGGATTAACTGGCTTACCATGATATTTCACCTACGAAATACAGGAGCACCTCATGAGTGTAAATCTACTTGGAGCTTCTCTTCTATCCTTGAATATTTTCATGTGAGAACACCTGTTCTTCCATTTCTTCTATTTGAACACTATCAAATGCATAAACGGATTTAGTTAATCCTTAAAATTTTTATAAGTATATCAACTCTGTCACCATGATTAACATCTAAAAAACCACTCCCATACCAAATCTCTGAAAGGTAAGGAATTTTACGCTTTCTCATCTGATCATGATCCTTCTAAAGTTGAATGGATTTTATCCGATTTTTCTCATTAAAAAATCATTTATAAAAATTACCAGTGCCTACTATTGTAGCATATTTATCAATTATTTTCAAACACGACCTCTCTTTTTATAAGTGTGAAGGGCACTTTATGAATTTTGAGCAAAATCCATTTGGAATAGGATTGACTATTCTAAACATTTGTTTACTATTATAACTCAGACGAAAAAGACCAGATCGTCACTCTGGCCTTTTCCTGTTCAATTTAGCTTGTAACTAAACTTAGTCTTCTTTTTTGCGAGTAGTAGCTGCAAGTCCTGCACCTAAGCCCAAGAGAGCCAATCCTGCTGCTAAAGCTGACATCTGAGACTCACTTCCTGTATTTGGAAGGTGACCTTTTTCAGTTTGTGTCACTTTTTCTTCTTGAGATTGTGCTCCTGTTTGAGTCAGTTGGTGCGCATCTGGATTGACAGGAACTTGTGGATTTGGTCCTTCTTGTGCTACAGCAGTTCCCACTTCCACAATGCGATCCTGCGATGCTAGCTTATCAAAGGTTTCCTTTACAGTGCGTTTCCCATTGTCCACTTCGATGAGATGAACACGTACACCTTTTTGGCCTTCTTGGATCACACGAGTTTGTCCTACTGGAAGTTTATCGTTCTTACGTTCCTGGACTTGGAAATCAACTGCCTTTTCTTCTACTAGTAGTTCTGGTTTGTGATGAACCAAATCTCTGACACCATCAAGTGGTTGAGCCGTACCACGTTTAGTTCCAACTTCCACGATACGATCTTGCGCAACTATCTTATCAAAGGTTTCTTTTGATGTACGCTTACCATTTTCGACTTCTACTAGGTGGACACGAACACCTTTTTGACCTTCTTGAAGAACACGACTTTCACCCACATAAAGTTTGTCAGTCTTACGTTCTTGAACTTTGAAATCAACTGCCTCTTCTTCCACCAGGAGTTCTGGTTTGTGATGAACCAAATCTCTGACACCATCAAGTGGTCGAGCCGTACCACGTTTAGTTCCAACGAGAAGAACCCGGTTAACAGGAGCCTGGATCACTTCACGGAGTTTCTCTTCACGAGTTCCGTCTGGGCTAACAGATGTAAGAATGCGTTCCTTACCAACTTGTCCTTCTTGTTCTACACGGCTTTCACCTACATATAGACTTGAATCGTCTTTTTCAACAGTCTGGAAGGCAAGTTCTTTTTCGACAACCTCAAGACTTGGATTTTCTTCTTGAATAGCAGGGGCTGTTTTCTCAGAAACTGGTTTTTCTTTGACTAGTTGGATACGGTATTCCTTGACTTGTTTTCCACTTTCTGAAACGAGGCGAACAAGTACTGGAAGGCTATCATCGCCACTATCTACAACTGTTGAAGCTGCTTGGTCTGTTTCTTCAACTGAAACTTTCGGACGTTGACCTTTATAGGTAATTTGATAGTCTTGACGATTTTCAGCGAAATCAGGAAGTTCTTTTCCATCTACAAGAATCTTCGATGCAGTGCTTTCTTGAGACAATTCGCTTGGTGCAAGGAAGGTCATCTCAATCATCGCAACACCACTCTTATCGGCCTTGCGCTCCATGCGCCATCTCATGGCTTTTGCTTTCACGGCTTTAAATGTTACGTTGATTTCATCACCAGCTTCAATGTCTTTATCCGCACGATAAGGAACAGCTTCCCAATTTTCTGGATTGTTGAATGGATGGCCTGCGTCATAGGCTTGGTAGTTTGAATAGTAGGTTGGCACTTCAAACTCTGGACCGACATAGCGTTCTAAAACAAGTTTAGATGGTGCATCCGTACCACTATCTGCAAAGAAGTGAAGTTTAGCTTGTGCAACAGTCCGTTCTACAATCTTACCATTTTCACGGAAGATCACACCTGCTGATACTTCTGGGTTAGAAGATGGTGTTGGAGACCAGTTTGTCCAACGACGATTTTCATTGTGATCTCCATCATTGATATAGTCTACACGGTCATGTGAACTTGGATCAATATCATTAGTTGCAGAAGCAAAGGCTTGGTTACTGTTTTCATCATAGTTAGGGTTGTTTGAGAGAGCCTCACCAAGTTTGTCCGTCACTCGTACAGTGAACTCCGCAACGAGGTCACTACCAAGGACACGACCTCGAACAGTAAATTGACCTGCTTTGGTCAGATTTTCTGCTGGAACTTCTTCCCATTCAACTGCCAAGTCTTTTGTTTCATAGCCGTCTTTACCTGTGAAGTAAACCGGAACCTTCGTTGGCAATTCAAGTGGTTGCCCTAGTTGTAGCAAACGAGCTTGTTTAACCGCAGCAACTGGTTTACGAGAAAGTAAGTCTTTGTCCTTAGTGAAGTGTAGACGGTATTCTCCTAAGATGTCGCCATTTTCAGCTTTCGCGATGACACGGACTAGCTCACCTTCACGAACGCTTGGAACGACAGTCGCGAGACCATTGTTGCTAACACTTGCTGTTACTGTAGGAACTTTTCCATTTACAGACTCAAGGTAGTAGTCTTTCAAATCAGGGTTGAAGTTTGTTAAATCTTTGCCGTCAACTTGGATTCTTGTCTGTCCTTGTTTGGCTGCCGCAACTTGTTTCGCAAAGATTTGTACTTCTGTGATAGAAGTTCCACGCTTATTATCTGCTTTCACCATGCGAATGCGAACAGCATAGGTTTCAACTTTATCAAAGCTAAAGTGATTCATTTCTCCAGCCGTAAGTTGAGCAGGAGCTTTTAGATTTGTAACAGGTTTCCAGTTAGCTGGATCGTTAAATACATGGTCTTCATTGGCTACAAAGCTAGGGTTTTTAGGAGCTGTTGGAACAGTCTTACCAACATAATATTCAATCACATACGACTTCGGTGCACCGACTCCATGGTCTTCGTGGAATCCGACACTTAGATTATCAACGGAGCGTTTGCTCAAGATACCTGAATCTCCGAATAGGACACCGACTGAAGCTTCTGGATTACTACGATTCCAGTTTGTCCAACGATTGGCTGGTCGGTCATTAAAGGAAATCAATTTGTCGTTAACATTTGAAACAGGGTCGCTTGGATTTGAGTCTGAAGCAAAGGCAAGTGGTAATTCTGAACCCGTCCATTGGTCAGAGATATTTGCACCTTGCTCAGTTTGGGCCGATACGCGAACATGGAGTTTAGTTGTTAATTGCGTACCTTCAAGGCGACCAGTGACTGTAAAGGCACCTTCCTTAGCGTATTGCTCTGGACGAATCGTATCCCATGCAACCTTGGCAGATGATACATGACCATTTGAATTGTAGGTACGGACGCTTTCTGGTAATTGTGGCGCTTCTGCGATTGGTGTAGTCACACTGACTTCTTCAACTGAAACGATACCTTCAACAGAGACTTTTGCACGCGCTTCAAGGTCAATTCCTTCAACTTTACCTAGCACTTCAAAGGTTTGATAGTGGTCTAGTTTTTCTTTTGGAATAGCTTGCCATGTGACTTTGTGAGTTTTAGAGAAACCTTTGTCATACTCAACAGTTACTGTTGCTGGAAGACTTGGTTCTTGATGCAAGTCTGTCACTACATTTACTGGACGGATAGATTGCGCAACCTTCGTCTCAGTATTGGCTTGGATAGTGAGTTCAACTTGGCCTTTAGCTCCCTCATATTCCGCTTTGAGAGTGACTGCTCCTGGCTTATGTAACTCAAGCATTCCTTTACGAACTGCGACTTCCCCTTCACCACTTGTAGAGAAGGTTACTTTATCAGCTGGTAAAACTGCTTGTGTTCCGTCTTGATAGTGAGCGAGTACAGACAATTTCACTGTTTGGTCTTCTTTAAGACCGTTAGCTTGCTCCACTTGTAAGCTCAAGTGGTCAATTTTCGGTGCTTCTTCAAGGAATTGAATTGCATAGGTTTGAAGAGGTCCACCATCTTTTGGTTGAACAAAGATGCTTGCACGCATACCGTTTGCTGCACTTGCTTGAACTACGGTAACATCCGCATTTTCAGCACTTGCTACAACTTCTGGCAAGGATGCACCATAAGCAAGAGTGCGGTATTGCATTGGATGTTGACTAATAAGGCCTGTGACGGCTTCACCGCCAACAGTTACAGTTGGCACTACAGGTGCTGCAGGATTGCCTTCTTCTACTACAAGAGTAGCATGTACGGTTTCGCCTCCTAATTGACCAGTCATTTGAATACGTGATCCTGCGACTGAAAGTTTGGCTTTATCTGCTTCCGCAATCTCCCACTTATCCACTTCGTATTCTTGTACGCTTCCATCCGTAACGGCAATAGAAACATATTTGTCAACAGCACTCAAGTCTGTTCCTGGGGCAACACGTTTAACAGTTGGAAGCTCATTTGCGATTGCTAGAACTTCGACACGGGCCTCAACTTCACGTCCGTCTGCCATACCTTTAACAGTCACAACTCCTGCTTGGCTCACATCAACTGAAGACCAGGTTACTGGACGTTTTTCACGACTGCCATCACTGTAGATAAAACCGACTGTCTTCGGCATTTTTGGCTCTTTCTCAATAACAGTACGTACTTTTGGTACTTCTGTCCCGAGAACTGTCTTTTCTTGATCTTCTTTTTTACCAGTAAAGACAGTTACTTGACCAGATTTCAAGAGATCTGAATGGGCTGTTAGCGTGAATTTACCTGCTTGCTCAGTTGATTTAACAATGGCAACCCCTTTACCGTTAAAGGCTCTGCGAATCCAAGAACCATCTGCTTGGGCCTTATAACGTTCACGGCTGGCTTGTTCCCCATTGTCGACACCGACAAGTTGACCTTGGCCATGCAATTGGAAGCGAACTAAATTATTAGCAGTTGGGACTACATTCCCTTGGCTGTCTACAATTTCGTAGTAGATGTAAGTCAAGTCTTTTCCATCTGCAGCGATTGCGTGTTCTTCCTTGACAAGACGAACACCTGCTGGTTGACCTGCCGTGGTAATCTTGTCACGAGCAATTTCTTTTCCAGCTTCATCTCGAGCTACAGCTTCCAAGGTACCTGGTTGGTAAGCAACCTTCCACTCAAGATAGAGTTCCTTAGCATTCGCACCTTCTTGGTAGGTACGGCCATCGCTGGTTTGTTTTTTGTTGAAGGTCTTAACTCCGAGAGATTGACCGTTCAAGAACAATTCAACGCTTGCAGCGTTTGAATAGGCGCGAACTGGGATTTTTCCGTCTGCATCAGCCACATTCGCTTTTAGAGTAGGGTTTTCCCAGTTCCAGTGAGGAAGAAGGTGAACCATTGGTTTCTTCTTGACAGAAACCCATTGGCTTTGGTAGAGGTAGAAGTCATGTTTTGGAATACCCGCTGTATCTACAATACCAAAGTAAGAACTCTTAACTGGTGTATGGTTTTGGTTGTGCCATGGTGTAGGCTCCCCGATATAGTCTGTACCGGTCCAGATAAATTGTCCTGCGTAACCAGCGTTGTCACGGTCAAAAGTCCATGAAGCGGTTGCCGTTTTACCCCAACCCACACGATCATTTCCATAATCTGACTGTTCATAGTTACGATAGTCTTGGTTGCTGTGAACTAGTTCTCTCTCAGGGCGATAATAACTTCCACGTGTACGGGTAGCTGAAGATGTTTCTGAACCATAAATCAACCAGTTTGGATGTTTCGCACGAAGAGCTTTGTAGTTGTCTTCAGAATAGTTGAATCCAACCGCATCCAGTTCATCAGCAATTTTCTCATGTCCACCACTACCATTACCGAAACGGAACTTATCTGCTCCCATGGTAACGTAACGAGTTTTATCAACATCCTTGATAACTTTGACCAAACGTTTTACAGTTGCTAGAGAATGAGCATCACCGTTGGCTTCACCAATTTCGTTTCCGATAGACCACATGAAGACAGCTGGGTTATTTTTGTCTCTTTCGACCATGGTACGAAGATCATAGTCAGACCATTTTTCACCTTTTCTAGCTTCTGGGTGAGTGGCATCTTTTTCAAAGAAACGTCCGTAGTCATAAGGTTTCTTGCCACCATACCAAGTATCAAAGGCCTCTTCCTGAACCAGCAAACCAAGTTCTGCTGCGATTTGCAAGGTCTGTGGACTAGCAGGGTTGTGGGTTGTACGAATAGAGTTAACCCCCATCTCCTTCATTTGTTTGAGACGACGGTATTCTGCTTTATAATTTTCTTCCGCTCCAAGCGCTCCGTGGTCATGGTGCAAGGAAACACCATGGAATTTAATGCGTTCACCATTTAAAGAGAAACCATCATTTGGAGTCCAGTGATAGTAACGGTAACCAAACAAATCCTTCTTAGCATCCACCAATTGACCATCACGATATACACGCGTAATCAATTCATACAAGGCAGGTTTGTCATTTAAAACTGTCCATAGTTTTGGTTTTTCAACTTCTAAAATAGCATCTAGGCTTGTTGACTCATGTGCTTTCAAGGTACGACTTGCTGTACGAACCACGCCTGTTACAGCCTGACCACCACGTTCAACGATTTGATACTCTGCCACAAGTTCATGGTCTTTATCGTCTGTATTGACGATTTTGCTGGTCACATGAGTTTCAACCTTGCCGTGTTGCTGTTGTTCCAGTTTTGGCGTTAAGATGGTTGTTCCATTTTTCTCAACATGAACCTTATCTGTCACTTGCAAGGTCACATCACGGTAGATACCACTACCTGAATACCAACGACTACTTGGTTGTTTGTTGATTGCATGGACAGCAATCACATTCTCACGACCATCTTTGTGAAGGTATTTGGTGATATCGTATGAGAACTGGTTGTAACCATTTGGATAATGTCCCACTAACTGGCCATTGACATAGACTTGAGAGTCCATGTAGACACCATCAAAGGTCAAACGAACATTCTTCTTGAGATCTTTTTCATCAAGTTTAAAGGTCTTGCGATACCAAGCTTCACCACCATTGAGCTGTCCACCTTCGTTTTGAGCAGGTGACTGATGGTCAAAATCGTTAAAGATACTCCAGTCGTGTGGGAGATCCAATTTTTGCCATGTTGATACATCGGCATCTGGTTTCACAGCTTCTTTAGGATTCGCATTGAGTTTAAAGTGCCAATTTTGATTAAAATTCACTTTTCTATCTTCAATCATTTGATTTACTTCTTCATTTGTCGCAGCTTTCAAATCTTCCTTAACAGGTTTTTCTTGACTTGAAGCTTGTAATTCTACCTTTGGAGCTGTTTCTTCAGGTTTTAGAGATGCTTTCTCCTCTTTTGGAGCTATAGGTTCATCTTCTTTCTTCTCTGGTTTGCTTGCTTCAATTTGAGCAGCTTGACTTTGATCTACACTTACAGCCTCGTTATTCTCCACTCCTGCTTGATCCTGTTTTTCCTCCACTGCTGGACTTTCCTCTTTTGCTTGTTCTACAGTGTGTGCAATAGGAGTTTCATCCGCAAAAACTGGTGATTCTCCAACAACACTTCCTCCAAATAGAACAGCACAGGTTCCAATCATGACAGAGCAAGCTCCTACAGCAAACTTACGAATACTGTAGACTCTTTTACGATTCCAAAAGCCTTTTTCCATAAAATCCCCCTTTAGTAACCGCTTCCATTTTCTTGTAAGCGTATTACTTTTTCATAGCCTTTTACCTTTATTTTATAAAATAATATAGGAAATTTCAATACTGGCAGCATAAAAATCATACTTTTGATTCTTTTTTCTATAATTTGTAGAAAAGTTTAAAAATCTGAATGTACATTTAGTGAATGGTTTTACTAAAAAAGGCGGTGGGACAGAAATCGATAGACAAAGTCTCGATTTCGTAGTCCCAGCCTCGCGAGGATGATTAGGAGCTTTTTGGAGTCTAAAAGACGAACAAAAAATTCAATCAGCTACCGCGTCAAAGTTTGATTGCTAAAAAAAGTGAGGTCGGGATCTTTTGTCCCAACCTCTTTTACGGACTATCAAACTGATATTTCCTTATAGATTATTGACTAGATTTCCCCTTTTCCAAAAGATTGACCATCTCATTTTTACGCTCTTCTAGCTCGGCAATTTGCTGGAGTAAAAGTCCTGTAAAATCACATTCAAGCTCTTCAGTTTCGCTACTATTATACCAATCTAGAGCTACAATATGATTGTCCTTATCAAAGCAAAAAATCACATCTCCATCCCCGATGATAGACAGAAATGGAATATAATCCACAAAGCCCAGAGCGTGTAATTCCTTGGTTTTAAGTCGAATGTCTAAGAAGTCTGGGATGCCATTTGCAATTCCCAAGACCTTAATACCTCGACAGAAGGTCCAAAATGGTGCTACATCGTAAGCCTTGGCTCTTGGCCATAGCTCTTCTCTGACTTCCATAAAGAGACCTCCCAGAGATGACCTGGTGAATTCCCTGAAATCTTCTGGCAGACGAATGCCGTATTGATTTTCAAAATCCTGAACATCTTCTTCCGATGGTTCATTACCCATGCAGGCGACAACCTGATAAGTTTCCTTATCATAGTGACGAAAATACTCATAAACTTCCTTGAGTGCCATTATTTTAATCCTTTTTACTCAGAAATAGTAACTACAAATTCATCTGGCAAGATGACTTGCTGACCATCTTCAAACTGGCAATGACTCGCTAAATCAACTGAATCTCTGTCTAAGATAACATTCTCCTTAGACTGATTAAAGATAGCCTGAACTTCTTTTCCTTCGTAGGTCCATTTCAAGGAAAGAACATATGGTTTCACTTCTTGCAAGCTATATGAACCATGCTGAATAATGCTTGCAACTTCTTTACGGACTTGAATCAACTGTTTCATAAAATTCAGCATATCATTGTCCTCAGACACACGGTCCCAAGGCATGCCACGACGGCAATCAGGGTCTGGTCCACCAATTAGTGCTAGCTCTGTTCCGTAATAGATACAAGGAGTCCCTTTTTGAAGGTAGAGGAAGGTTAAAGCAGCCTTGACATGTTGGAGATTTCCTTTTGCAGTTGTAAGAATACGCTCTGTATCGTGAGAATCCAGGAGATTTAACATAACCTCTGAGATTTGTTGCTTGTAGTACATTGACTGGCTATTGATTTCTGAAATGAACTGCTCTGTCTTTTTATGCTGACGCAAGAAATAATCCTTGATACTTTCAGAGAGCGGGTAGTTCATGACTGCATGGAACTCATCTCCTTTTAGCCAAGGCTAAGACGTATGCCAGATTTCACCTAAAATATACAAATCAGGCTTTTTAGCGAGAACTGCCTTTCTAAAATCTTTCCAGAACTGATGGTCAATTTCATTGGCAACGTCCAAGCGCCAAGCATCGATATCAAAATTCTCAATCCAGTAAGTTGCAACACTGAGAAGATAGTCTTTGACTTCAGGATTTGCTGTATTTAACTTAGGCATATAGCTAGCAAAGGCAAAGGTATGATAAGGGAGTTCTCTTGGATTCTGAAGTTTATCCTCTGTAATTGAAAACTCTTGAATATGGAACCAATCTTTATAAGGGGAATTTTCTCCATTTTTTAGAACATCCTGCCATTGGGCAGACTGGTAGCCGATATGATTGAAAACAGCATCTAGCATAATCTTAATGCCACGTTTATGAGCTTCCTCGGCTAAATTAGCAAAGACTTCTTTGTCTCCAAAGTGACGGTCAATTTCAAAATAATCCGTCGTATCGTACTTGTGATTGGTCGTTGCTTCAAAAATCGGACATAGATAAAGTCCAGTGATTCCCAAATCTTTTAGATAGTCTAGATGGTCGATAATCCCTTGTAAATCTCCACCAAAAAAGTCATCCCTATTAGGTGCAATGGCAGCATCCCACTCTCGAGCTCCATCTGGAGTCAAATTAGGATTTCCATTAGCAAATCGTTCTGGGAAAATCTGGTACCAAACGGTATTTGAAACCCAGCTAGGAACCTGACATCCGTCGATTTCATGAATATAGGGAAGCTTAAAGCCATTTCCTTCCGCATCCAAGTTTTCTTGAGTATGTTCCACACAACCCTTATCACCGTAGAAAATACCCTGACCTTCCTCATCAAGGAGTTCAAAGATATACTGAATCCGTGCAAAATCAACCGATACTGTAACCTGCCAATAATCAAATAAAGCATCCGAGGTTGCTTTAGTCATTTCTTTCTTGGCTTCATACTTATCCTCGATGAAGATAAAGGGATCTCCATAATGTAAAATGACCTGCTGGACATCATTTTTCTTGGTTCTGATTCGGATATGTAGCTGACCTTCTTTGTAAAGATAAGCATACTCTGATTCTTGTCTATGATAAATGGCTGTTAATTCCATATTTTGTCTCCTAAATAATCATCATCAACAAAAACGCAAACGCTTTCATAATTGCTATTTCTAGTATACTGTTTTAAGATTCGATTTGCAATACTTGGTCAAATTTGACAAGAAAACAGCTCAAAATAAATACTGTAGACTAATCAAGAAATATCAGCACCTATCTATAAAAAGCTCCCAAACTCAGCCTCACAGCCTAGTCAATCCGACAAAGGGCAAGTTCTTTTAATCCTCTGTCGTACAGGAAGGTTAAACAAAAGTTGTCTGTTATATTTTGAAGCTTGTGTTTACTCATTCCTCTAGGCAAGGCTATATCGCACAATTCTCTCGTTGCCAGAGAAAATAGCTTTTGCTTGCCCTTCCAATCATCATTCTTAAATAGGGGGCTCAGGATAATATAAGGCGAATCCGTAAAAATTCCATTGACACCAGCTTTTTTACCTAAAGCCTTTAAATGTTCAGATTCTAATAACTTTTCAATAATACGACCATCACTAGAGATTTTAACTAGGGCATAATAGTCCATGCCCCATTTATTGACAGAGGTTTGACTTTCTCCAGAGCTAAAGGCATAGAGTTCTTGCTTCCAAGATTTCATACTATCGATTTTAGGACAAAAACTTGAGTTCGTGTCGTGGTGATTTAACTCTTTTTTATCAATATGCGAATAAGTGGTCCACTTCGCCTGCTTTTTCTCTCGATCAAATTCTAAAAGAGCAAAGTTTCTTGCCTGATTTGTATAAACTTGATTTTCAAAACACACGGGTATCTGGTCGCTATCTGATACGATTTGAAAATATCTCTCTTGTGCCTTTTTAGGAAGTATACTTTGCGGATCCTTTATGGCAATGATTTCTGGATTAGAAAAATCACCAGTATAATAGACTATTTCCTTGCCAGCCTTGATGATGCCAATATTTTGTCCATCTGTAAAGAGTAGAGGCTCTTCCTCCCAAACATGGTCACAATACCAAGCATCTATCTCCTTCACACCCAAAGGTGATACTTCAAGCAGACAGTAGAGATTGAAAGCTTCCTTCTCACTGGTCAAGACAAAGGCTCTACCATCATGTAACATGACAGAATTGAAAACACTATTGTAGTCCTTGTCTAGTTCCCATTTATTCAATAGACTTAACTTTAACTTCCCCATTTTCTCTCTCCTAATCCATCACCACTCGTTGATGGCAAATAGAATGGCTGATCTAATATTTCTTAGCAATTGATCTGAAAGTTCATCGTATACTTGACCCAGTCCCTTGTCTTGTGCCAGCCATCCAGGTTCATCATTCCAGGAGCCCATTCCTCCAAAAACATCCGCTGAGCTTGCAGCTCTAAATATGCTTAGATATTGCAGTGGAATTTGAGGTTCTGCCAGTCCTTTACCAGATTCTGGGTCTAGCAAAAAGTTTCTAGCAGATTGAAAGACTTTGGCAAAGTTGTCACATTCAATTTTAATTGCTAGATTTTCTATACGAGTCAATATGTCCTTAAATTCTTCGATATTATTTTCATAGTGGGGAATGTCTTGAGAAGACCTTTCCCATTCATACTCGGTGTAGGTAACATCCCAGCCCCTACCTGCGGAAGCAGCTTCCCAATTTGGTAGGAAATAACTTGCCTTCCCATCTTTATAAAAACAGAGAATTGAACTCTGTGTCGTATTGGAGAAACCTAAAATACCTCTGTCATTTACTGAGATAGGGCAAAATAATTTTAAGTCCTTCAAACCTTTTTCCTTAAGATTTTCAAACCAATCAGATACAGATAGTTCTATAACTTCCCCCTTTTCTGACGGCAAAATTTGAAAGCAAATCTTATTGATATATTGGTCAGGATGATACAAGATTGCCTGATCAGTTTTTAAAGCCTTCCTAGCTGCTGCCACGATACAGGCTATTTGGTACATTTGTCCATTCATATGATCTCATCCATTATCCCTTCAATCAGATTTGTAAGGCTTTCAGCCGCATAGATCACCTGGTCAGGATCATGGATGTAGCAAATAACCTGACCTTCCTGACCCTCCTGGTCTGGATCAAAATCCAGCATAAGATAACAAGAGTCACAATACTGAGCAAAAGGAAGCCATTTTTTATTAAAAAGATAGGGCTTAATTCTACTATCATGCATGTTTTCTAGGTCTTGACTAGAAAAATAGTCGGGAAATTCGGTTAACAGAGCATCTCTATTTTGAAAGTACTTTTTACAAGTCTCAATTTCCTGTAGACTCATGAGAGAAAAAGTCAAATCTCTCTGGTCAATTACACAAGGTAAAATAGAGAGGTATTTACTCCCATTTTTATAGCTATAAAGCTCTTTGAAGTCACTAGGTAGACGAATGCCAAATATTTCCTCAAAGGCTTGAAGCTCTTCCTCAGAAGCACCAGAAATGCCCTGATAATCTTCCAGATATCCTTCCTCTACAGGATCATCCAAATCCCAGTCTTCAAAACACTCACAAATATAAGTTTCTATTTTTTTAACTTGGTCAATTAGTTGCATCATTTCACCATGATTTCTTTATTTTATCTGTCTTCCAATGCTTTTTACCGCTTATAACTTGTTTTTTCTAGGAGAAGGGATTCAGGATTTTGCTTAATCCAAGCAATAGCTAGCTGACACAGGCGGTCTAGGCGAGGCTCGTCATCAAAATCTTTCCCATGAACTTGAGCAATAAGCTCTTTAGTCTCTTCTAATTCTTGATCTGAAAGTGGGATTCCTAGAGACAAGTATTGAGGGAGAGCTTGAAGCATTTTTCTATAGTCCCTGTCCCAGTTGACCCCACCATTGCGATCCAGTTCATCTCGAACTCGACCTGGTATACGAATAACTTCTCCCTGAACAGTTTTGGCTGCTCCACTTGAAGGAATCAAGAAAGACCATAGTTCCTCATATTGCTCCTCCCAGCTACCTTCTTTTACGAGAATCGGAGAAACTCCATCGTGGGTTATTCGTTTGGCTACCGGCTTGACATCAAACAAAGCATAAAGTTTTTCTAGACCCTGATCTGCTGCTTCTAGATAGTCGGGATTGATCCCTTCTCTATGAAATTCAAAATCTTTACCGATATTTTCGACCTTTTCTTTCATAGCAGATGTTTTCTTAGCACCTGCATCCAACAGCATAGAGGCAATTTCAGCTGTTTGGGCAATATAGATTCCCCGACAGACAGTGAGAACGGAGTCTAGTGGAGTCTGTCCCCTATCATTTTTAGGGTTAACATTTGCTCCCTTTTCTATGAGAAGTGCAACGGTCTTAGGATGAAAAAACTCAGCTGCCATATGCAGAGGTGTATTTCCATAAGTATTGCTTTTTTCAATATCTGCCCCCAATTCGAGCAAGAGTTTTACAGTCTCTCTTCCCATGGTTGCCTGACGGTACAAAGGAGTCGCTCCATAATAATCAGGGATATTGATATCCAAGCCCTGTTCGACAAGCCAGATAACCAATTCATCCGGGACTCCTCCCATATGCAGAGGTGTACATAAGCTAAATCTTCCATCATGAGCGGTTAATTCACAACGGTCATAGACTGCTTTAAGGGCTTCAATATTTCCTTCATCCATTAAATCCTTAAACTCTTTTGATAATGTAACTCTTTTCTTTGCCATTTTTAGTTCCTTTCTTCTGATTCAGCATCTAGGGCAAGCCAATGAAGTTTGTCAACCGTTTTCAAAGTCAGGACTTGTCCATCATAATCATTTTTCAACTCAAGACCGTTTTGCTCAATAGATATATGATTGTACCAGTGGTCTAGGCTGGCGTATTCCCCCGTATGAATGTTGATGAGCATACTCGTTATGGGATTCCAAGTCCCTTTCTTAACTGTTTCTGCTAAGAGGTAGTAAGCATCTAAAAATATGAGATTTCTCCCATAGATCCAAAAGGGCAGATCAAGCCCCAACAAAGGCAACTTGGCAGAAAAAATCTCATCACCGTGTGGTGGAACGGTTTCATAATGAAATTCTATCTCACTGCCATAATAGGCAATCAGGGCTCCCTGACATCCGATATTTTGAGGAATCCCTTCCTCAGCTACAATAAATTCCATGACCTGCTCCTTCTATTTTCAATCATAAAACCCGACCAGACTCTGCCAAAATATCAAACTGGACGCATGACCTATTCTAGTCATCAAGCGGATGAAGTCACTTTCACAACCCTTCCAAACTGCAGATTGGGCCGTTCCCATGGCTCTAACAAATGCTAGAAAATCTGGTGTCAGCCATATTTTTTCATCATAGTTCATCTCTGCATCAAGAGCATAGACCGCCCCAGATTGACAATCCAGCAAAATAGTGTAGGGATCTCCATTTGCAATGATGATCAAGCCTCTTTCTTGTAGAGTCGAGTAATCGTGGTATTCCAAATTGCGATTGATCAGCCAAGTAAGACTAGTGTCGTCCCCATATCCAAACTGGTAACTTAAAAAACCGACCTGCCCCCAGTTATAGGCCAGAATATACTTCCTAAAAATCGGATCCAAATCTTGTATTTGCAGTTGTTTTTTCAAACGATCCAGTTCAGACACAGGCACTTCAGTATGGCTCAGGACAATTCCTTCTCTTATCTCAGGGTCAAGCCCTTGTATTGCTTCCTCAATAATGGAAATAATTTGGTCAATTGTCAATAATTCCATTGTCAACCTCCGGCTATACATAGGGCATTATCTAGGGTAAGCTAGCTGGTTTGGGACTTCATTTATCTAATGAACTTTCTTATCTCAATTATACTCCAAAACTATCAAATAGAGATAAACTACCAGTATTTTCAGGGATTATTTTTGATCAACAACTTCTCCTTATTAAAGCAAAAAGCCATTCCTCAAGGGAACAGCTTTCTCACTTATAATTAAAGGTTTCTCCAGCCAACTTATCTGCTAGCTTAGGAAAGAGGCTATAAAATTTGTGGGCTAAATTGAGCAAAAGTGGAAGATTGAGTTCTCGTTTATTTTTTCCTATGGTCTTGATGATTTTTTTAGCAACCGCATCTGGTTCTAAGAGAAAGCGGTCAACAGACTTGAGGTAGCTCCCATCTGGGTCTGCTTGATCAAAAAATCCTGTTCGGATTGGTCCTGGATTGACTGTTGTTACATAGACTCCATAAGGCATGAGTTCGAGGCGTAGAGCGTTGGAAAAACCAATAGCCGCAAACTTGGTCGCTGAGTAGAGACTGGATTTTCCTGTAGCTATCAAGCCTGCCATGCTGATGATATTGATGATATGCCCTTTTCGACTTTCTTTCATACGAGCTGCAAGACGACGAGACAAGTTCATCAGAGCAAAGGTATTTACCTCGAACATCTGGTGAATGTCTTGATCAGAAATCTTGTCAAAGTCTTCAAAAATTCCATAACCAGCATTGTTGATTAAGACATCAATTTTACCATAACGGAGATAGAGGTCAGCTACCAGATCTTCTAGGACCAAGTCATCAGTAATGTCGATTTCAATCAATTCCACATGGGGATGGTTTCCATATAGCTCCGACAGTTTTTCCTTGTTTCTACCTAGTAAGATGAGTTGGTCATTTGGCAAGAGTTTGACCATTTCTTGGGCCAATCCACCGCTAGTTCCTGTAATGAGAATAGTAGACATGCTTCGTCCTTTCAATAACTGTTAGATTTCCACTTCTTCCAAGTCTTTGACCACATGGACATTTTCAAAAACAGTTGCCGCATCCTTCTTGAGCTGGCTGATATCTTTTGAGAGGAAGCGGGCGCTGATATGATTGAGCAAGAGGCGCTTGGCTCCTGCTTCTGCTGCTACTTGCGCAGCCTGCATATTGGTTGAGTGACCGTGATTGTGGGCAATTTTCTCATCACCCTTTCCATAAGTCGATTCATGGACCAGGACATCAGCATTGACGCCTAGACGCACGCTGGCATTGGTTTTTCGCGTGTCACCAAGAATAGTAACTACCTTGCCAGGTCTCGGTGCTGAGATATAGTCTGCCGCCTTGATTTCAGTCCCATCATCCAGAACAACATCCTGACCGTTTTTGATTTTTCCAAAAAGCGGGCCAAATGGGACACCAGCAGCCTTAAGTTTTTCAGCATCCAGCGTTCCTTCCAAGTCCTTTTGCATGACACGATAGCCAACGCAGAAAATAGTGTGGTCCAACTCCTCTGCATACACAGTGAATTTATCGGTTTCAAGGATTTTCCCCAGAGAATTTTGGTCAAACTCATGAAAATGAATGCGGTAGGGCAAACGAGAACCGGACACACGAAGACTGGTTAAGACAAATGACTTGATCCCTTGAGGGCCATAAATTTCCAAATCTGTCTGCTCTTCATTGGCCTGAAAAGCACGGCTGGAGAGAAAACCTGGTAAACCAAAAATGTGGTCTCCATGCAGGTGGGTGATAAAGATTTTGCTGACCTTACGGGGTCGAATCGTGGTTTCCAGAATGCGATTTTGCGTTCCTTCCCCACAGTCAAAAAGCCAGACTTCGTTAATCTCATCCAAGAGTTTCAGGGCGAGACTTGAAACATTGCGGGATTTGGAGGGCTGACCAGCCCCTGTTCCTAAAAATTGAATATCCATTCGATACTTTCTAATTAATCAATATATAACATGGCTGTGCGGTTTTCCGATCGGAAATAGCGCTTACCAGAAAAAGCTCTAGCTTCTTGTAATAACTCCTCTTGGCTGTAGCCTTTGAGACGCTTACGACCATCAGCCAAGCTTTCCAAATCAGTCAAAGCTGTGAGACTCTCCACACTAACAACTTCTTCGTCCCCGACAGCCTTCATGTAAATCTTTCCAGACTCCTCAAAGACGAGCTGATGGGGGAAAATTTGCGCAATCTCAAAAAGCAAGTCAGTAGTGATTTCTTCCTCAGCTTCTGAGAAAATACGTCCAAGACCTTCTTTCTCATAGCAAAATCCAAAGGATTTACCAGACAGGTTTAGGCGAATAAAGGGCTTGTTTTCTAGAGTAAAACTTGGCTCAGGATTGAAGAGATGTAACTCCTGACTCAGTTCAGCAAAGTAAGCTGTCGCAGCCTCGGGACTCTTTTTCTGGTAGAGTTCAGCAAAGTAGGCATTGACTACACTCGGCGGAGGTGTGATGAGAGCTAGTTGCTCCTGCTCTGTTTTACCAGCTAGAAGTTGATCCAGATAGACCTTGTCCAGACTTGTATAACCTCCATACTTTAGAGCCAAAGTTTTAATATCAGTCATAAAATTCCTCTAACCTCCATTTATTTTTCTCGGAAATATAGCCTGTAATGACTTCCCCGTCATCCTGATAATCGCGATCTTCCAGAATCGCCACACTTTCTAAATCATGTATCTTGTAAGACTTAGAAAAGGGCACGCGCAGAGTAAATGCTTCAAAAATTTCCTTAATCTTATCTAGCAATAAAGCTTGCAGCTGCTCACGACTATCCTCCGACTTGGCAGAGATGAGGGCATAAGGTGTTTGAGTAGGCGTGAAATCCTCCACCAAATCCGCTTTATTATAAAGGGTCAAGCGAGGAATATCTTTCATGTCCAAGTCTTTCATGATGGAAAGAACTGTTTTTTCATGCTCTTCGTGGTAAGGATTGCTGGCATCAATGACATGAACCAGAAGGTCCACATGCTTGCTTTCTTCCAAGGTTGACTTGAAACTCGATACCAACTCTGTCGGCAAATCTTGGATAAAGCCAACAGTATCTGTCAAGGTCACCTGAAGATTACCCCCTAGATGAATACTCTTAGTCGTCGCATCTAGAGTCGCAAAGAGCTCGTCAGCCTCATACTGGATCTTGCTGGTTAAAGTATTCATAATAGTCGATTTTCCGGCATTAGTGTAACCAATCAAGCCAATCTTAAAAGTACCCGACTCCAGACGTTTTTCTCTGACTGTCGCCCGATTCTTCTCCACTACCTTAAGCTGACGCTCAATATCTGTGATTTGATTGCGAACACTACGTCGGTTCAGTTCTAGCTGGCTTTCACCAGGTCCACGAGAACCAATTCCCCCAGCCTGACGACTAAGCATAATCCCCTGACCAACCAAGCGAGGTAAGAGGTATTTGAGTTGGGCTAGGTGGACTTGGAGTTTTCCTTCATGGCTTCGAGCCCGCATGGCAAAGATATCCAAAATCAACTGCATACGGTCAATAACCTTGACCCCGAGAACTTCCTCTAGATTGACATTTTGCCGTGGAGTCAAGCGATTATTGACGATAACAGTAGTAATTTCCTCAGCATCTACCATTCGAGCAATTTCTTCCAACTTACCAGAGCCGACGAAGGTCTTGGAGTCATACTTTTCACGTTTTTGTCTATAGCTATCTACAACGACTGCTCCAGCAGTCTTAGCCAGACTGGCCAACTCTTCCATGGAGAGGTCAAAATTGTCCATGCCCTGCAATTCTACACCGATGAGCAGGACACGTTCCTCTTTTTTCTCTGTTTCAATCATCTAAAAACTCCTCAATCTGGTTAAAAATACGCTCCTGCACACCAGACTCTCCTATCTGATAAAAGGTCACCTGCATGCGATTGCGGAACCAGGTCAACTGACGCTTGGCAAAACGACGGGTCGCCTGTTTGAGACTCTCACTAGCTTCCTCAAAAGTCTGCTCCCCACGAAAATATGGAAAGAGTTCCTTGTAGCCAATGCCTTTGGCTGCCTGCACATTTGGATAATGGTCAAAGAGCCACTTAGCCTCTTCCAAAAGCCCAGCCTCAAACATCAGATCTACTCGGTGGTTGATACGCTCATAAAGCTGACTGCGCTCATCGTCCAAGCAGATAATCAGAGATTCATAAGGACTTTCCTGGTTTTCCAAATCCTGACCAAAATGGGCAATCTCCAAGGCACGCATAGCACGACGACGGTTAAACTGAGGAATTTCAAGGCCTGCTTGCTCCACAATATGGGCTAATTCTTCATCTGAATAATGCTCTAAACTAGCTCGATAAGCTACAATCTCCTCATGAGGCGTCTCTCCACCCAGATGGTAGCCTTCCAACAAACTCTGGATATAAAGTCCGGTACCTCCCGCTATAATAGCAAGCTTGCCACGACTTTGAATATCCTCAATAGCCTTCTTAGCTTCTGAAACAAAATCAAAAGCCGAGTAAGACTCGGTCACCTCTCTGACATCAATCAAATGATGAGGAACAGCTGCTTGCTCCTCTGGGCTAGCCTTGGCCGTCCCAATATCTAACCCTCTGTAAACTTGCTGACTGTCACCACTGACCACCTCTCCACCAAAGTGCTTGGCCACTTCAATAGCAAGGGCTGTCTTCCCAACAGCAGTCGGTCCAACAATCACAATTATTTTTGTTTTCATCTTTTTTCCTTGAAAAATTCCCATTTTTTCGTTACTATTATTATATCATAAAAAGGTCAGTCAGAAAAATGCTACCCCTTGAGGAGCCTGGCTGATCGGGAAGATAAAGGAGGAAGACTCATGGCTAAAGGATTCGCTAAAGGTCTTGTAACAGGTGTCGCAGGAACTGTCGCTGCTGTTGCAGGAGCAGTATACGCAATTAAAAAGAAAGTGATTGAGCCAGAAGAGCAAAAAGCAGCTTTCATCGAAGAAAACCGTAAAAAAGCAGCTCGCCGTCGCGTATCACACTAAGCAACAAAAGAAGTTGAGAAATCTCAACTTCTTTTTATTTTATTAAATAGCCAAATCAAACTTCAGCTGTGGCTTAACCGGATCATAGTCAACCAACTCAAAATCCTCCGCTTTGATATCAAAGAAACTGGTCCCATCTGGCACATTCAAGACCAAGCGAGGTTGGCAGTTTGACGACTCACGACGGAGCAATTCCTCTGCTTGTTCAAACTGATTATCATAGATATGGAGGTTGTTGATAAAGTAGAAGAACTTCCCAACCTTCCATCCAAAATGCTTGGCAATCATCATCTGCAAGGCTACGTACTGCATAGCGTTAATGTGGTGTGCCACCAACATATCATTAGAACGCTGAGTCAAGGTCGCATCCAGATAGATTTCCCCATCAACGCGACGGACATCAAACATAGTCTGAAAGGCGCATGGAAGAAGGCCGTCTGTCTCTTCAAAAGCTTGGTAATCCCAGAGAGAGATGATATTGCGACGGTTCCAAGGATTGGCTTCCAACTGCTTGAGAATCTTGTTAATGATGTCGTGTTTCTTAACGACCGCCCCATAGCGCTCACCAATGGTTCCTGTATCTCCCACTTCCCAGTCATTCCAGTAGTGAACATTGTACTTGTCATTGAGAACTTCTAGGCTATTAGACTGATCTTGGTAGATCCAAAGGACTTCCTTGATGGCTGATTTGATTGCAATGGGTCGCAGGGTTGTGATGGGAAATTCCCCTTTTGCCAAGTCATACTCTGCAAAAGCACCAGTCACATACTTAGAGTTAGCAACTGTTCCGTCCTTGTACTTAGGACGTGCTTGTTCAGAAAAGACGCCGTCTTTGAGGATTCGTTCAATATTCTCTTTAAAAATCGTATCTGCTTTTGTCATTTACTCTCACCTCATTTATTTCCTAACTAGTATAGCATAAAAAGAGCTTTTCTACATACTTAGATAATCAATGGCCTTTTTATATTTTTCTAATCATTCCAAATCCTTGTCAGTGACAGAACTCAATCTAGATAAATCTGAATTATGTTTTAAATCTGCTAATTTGACAACACGTGCTAGAGAATTAGATTTCACATTTTCCAGATATGTTTGATAGTCTTGCCCCTTTTTCTTTGTCAAAACCTGAACGGCAGTAACTACTGTTTCTGGTAAACCAGCTTGTAATAGTTCTTCAGCCGTAAAAGGACTATCCTCTATAACATCATGTAGCAGAGCAACTGCTTTTTCATCTTCAGTACAAACTTGGCTTGCTACATAGACTTGCTACATAGATTGGATGTTCTATATAATCTACTCCTGCCTTATCAAATTGCCCTCTATGAGTTTTTTAGCAAGAGACAGTGCTAATTCAAGCATGGGTTGTTTTGATGTGTTCATCTAGCGACTCCTTCCAAAAATTAAAAACTATTTCGTTTTATTCGATTTTAAAAAAGAGCTTGATAACCACCAAGCTCTATAATCAATCTATCTTATTGCAATACAAGTGATGCTGCTCCGATAACTCCAGCGTCATTTCCTAGAGTTGCAAGAGCTAATTTAGTTGTTGTGCGTACTTGTGGGAAGGTATTTTCGTCATAGACCTTTTGCACGCCTTGGAGAAGGAATTCTCCCGCAGCTGATACTCCACCACCAATAACGATTGTTGATGGGTTTAGGATTGAACCGATATTAGCACAAGCGATTCCCAAGTAACGTGAGAAGTTACGGTAAACGATCAAAGCAAGGTCGTCCCCTTCTTTAGCTAAGTCAAAAACAGTTTTAGCAGTTACTTCTTCACCGTCGTCGATCAAGCGTTTCAAGGCCGCATCGCCTTCGTATTCATCTGCATAACGACGAGTCAAGTTGACAATCCCTGTTGCAGAAGCAACTGTCTCAAGACAGCCTTTTTTACCACAGGTACATGCGATTGGTTGGTCAAAGTCAACAGTGATATGACCAAGCTCACCAGCAGCACCAGCAACACCGTGGAGCAGTTTTCCTTCTGCCACGATACCGCCACCAACACCAGTACCAAGTGTCATAAAGACAACGTCTGGTTGGTTGTCACCAGCACCCATCCAGCGCTCACCAAGAGCAGCTACATTGGCATCATTATCGATGAAGAATGGGATACCCAAGGCTGTTTCAATCTTTTCTTTGATTGGTTGGAGGGTTTTCCAGTTTAGGTTGTAGGCACCGATAACAGTTCCTTTCTCACGGTCAACCACACCAGGTGATCCCATTCCAATGCCTCGGAAATCCGTAGCTGACAATCCAAGCAAGTCCAAACGATGTTGAATAGACACAATCATATCATCTACAATATGGCTTCCTTCATCCAAAATATTGGTCTTGATAGACCATTTTTCTTGGATTTCTCCCTCTTGAGTTAAAATTGCAAATTTGATAGATGTTCCACCAAGGTCAATCCCAATAATCTTTTGACTCATCGTCTTCTCCTTTTTAATTGAAAATGCTTACAGATATAGTATAACAAAATCGTTAGATTTGTGCAAAGCTTTGCATGAAAAAGTTACATCTAATAATTAATAACTATTTATCCCCTAGTTTTTGAATAGCATAGTTGGCTTCTTCTTTTGTAAATTTTCCAACCCAAGAAGAAGTTAGCCACTCATAAATCTCTGTCTTTGATAAATGGTTATTCTTTCGGTATTCTCTTGCTTTAATTAAGGCATTTGCTTTGTAATCCGCGTTCAAGTGATCGATGGCATACTGTGCTGCAGAACTTGAAAAACCATGTGAAATTTGTGAGGTCAACTGATCATAGAGTGCTTTTTTTGACATATGTAAATACGAATTATATTTTTTCGCTTCAATTAAAGCAGCATTGTATTGATTCCCGGCTGCTGGTTTTGGTTGTCGCACACCATCGTTTCCTACATAGTAACGACCACCATCTACCCATTTACCCCTTACCATTTTACCTTTAGAATCAACATAGTAACGACCGCCATCTACCCATTCATTCTTGGCCACCTTTCCATCTGATTTATAATAATAGTATCCTACCCATTTATTGCGGGCAATGCTTCCTTCTGGTGTTAAATCTAGTTTTTGAATGGCATAGTTTGCTTCTTCTTTTGTAAATTTTCCAACATAAGGAGAAGTTAGCCACTCATAAATTTCTGTCTTTGATAAATTGGAATTCTTTCGATATTCTCTTGCTTTAACTAAGGCATTTGCTTTGTAATCCGCGTTCAAGTGATCGATGGCATACTGTGCTGCAGAACTTGAAAAACCATGTGAAACTTGTGATGTCAACTGGTCATAGAGTGCTTTTTTTGACATATGTAAATACGAATTATATTTTTTCGCTTCAATTAAAGCAGCATTGTACTGCTTCCCATCTAGTTTTGGTTGCCGCACACCATCGTATCCTACATAGTGACGGCCACCATCTACCCATTTGCCCCTTACCATTTTGCCTTCAGAATCAACATAGTAACGGCCACCATCTACCCATTCATTCTTGGCCATCTTTCCATCTGATTTGAGGTAATAATTTCCTACCCATTTATTGCGAGCAGAGCTTCCTTCTGCTGTTAGATAATAATATGAACCATAGTTTTTATCATAAATCCAGTCACTTTTAACCTTTTTTCCATCAGAATCAACATAATAACGACCACCATCTACCCATTCATTTTTAGCTCTCTTTCCATCTGATTTGAGGTAGTAATTTCCTACCCAGCCAGACTGAACTTTAGATTGTGATTTATCCTGTTTAGGAGTTGTTTCTTTAGCTTTTTCAGCCGGTTTTGGTGCCGGCTTCGGCGCGGGTTTTGGTGCTGGTGTTTTTGGTTTCTCAGCTGGTTTTTGAGCTGGCGTTTTCGGTTTCTCAGCTGGTTTTGGTGCTGGCTTCGGCGCAGGTTTTGGTGCCGGCTTCGGCGCGGGTTTTAGTGCCGGCTTCGGCGCGGGTTTTGGTGCCGGCTTCGGCGCAGGTTTTGGTGCTGGCTTCGGCGCGGGTTTTGGTGCCGGCTTCGGCGCGGGTTTTGGTGCCGGCTTCGGCGCGGGTTTTGGTGCCGGCTTCGGTGCGGGTTTTGGTGCCGGCTTCGGCGCGGGT